>NZ_MTBE01000020.1:0-74414 GCF_002916785.1 Diaphorobacter sp. LR2014-1
CCTTGAATTCTAACACGTTTTAAAAAGACCTGTCAAACTTTGTGGTCTTTCGACCTTTTCGCTAACTTCAACAACCCGCCGCTTTCGCAACAAGCCGCCCCAATCAGCGAAGCCTTGAATTATACACCGGTTTTAAACCCTAGATCAACTCAAAGCAGAGAATTTTTCAACTCCCCTTCGCTACACCCACATCACTTCCGAAGAACACCTCTGTAGTGCAGCAAGCCTCGCAGTATAGCCTGAAAAACGCCTTCGCAAATTGTTCCGCAGACTATGCCGTGGATAGCGCAGATTCAAGCGCGTCGATGAACAAGGCTGCGACGTCACAGCCCGTCTGATCGAAGATCTCTTGGAAGCACGTGGGACTTGTGACGTTGATTTCAGTGACGCAATCCCCAATAACATCCACCCCAGCGAGCAGCAGGCCCCGCTCCCGCAGCACTGAACCCAGTGCAGCGCCGATTTCCTGGTCGCGCGCGGTGAGAGGGCGCGCCACGCCCAGCCCGCCGGCCGCCAAGTTGCCGCGCACTTCGGAGCCCTGCGGGATGCGCGCCAGGCAATACGGGACCGGGGTACCGCCAATGACGAGGATGCGCTTGTCGCCCTCTGCGATCTCGGGCAGAAACTTCTGCACCATTACGCTCTGGCTGCCCTCGCGGTTGAGGGTCTCGATGATGCTTCCCAAATTCATACCGTCGGGACCGACCCGGAAGATGCCCATGCCGCCCATGCCGTCCAAGGGTTTGAGGATGATGTCGTGATGCTCCTCATGGAACCGGCGGATATCCCGCGCATCGCGCGTCACCAGCGTGGGGCCGATGAACTGCGGAAACTCCAGAATGGCCAGTTTTTCCGGATGGTCCCGCAAAGCACGCGGCTTGTTGAACACCCGAGCGCCTTCACGCTCGGCCTGCTCCAATAGGTGCGTGGCATAGAAATACTCACTGTCGAACGGAGGATCCTTGCGCATGAGCACGGCGCCGAAGTCCGCCAGTGCCGCCAAGCGGAGTTCGCCCGCAGTAAACCAGTTCTCCGCGTGGCCCGTAAGAGTGATGTCGCGCACCCGCGCCGTGACCCGACCACCGCGCAACCAGTGGATGTGCCGGGGCTCGCAGACCGCGAGCCGGTGGCCGCGGCGCTGCGCCTCGCGCATCATCGCGAAGGTCGTGTCCTTGTAGATCTTGAATTGCTCGATGGGGTCGGCGACGATGAGGAGATTCATGGAATGCACGGGCTGTATTGCAGAGGGCTATGCCCCTAGCGCGGCGCCTGGGGCGCGCGCGGGCGTCCATACTGTTGCACAAATAGCGCGATGCTGCCGGCGACCACCCCCCAAAACGCCGATCCGATCCCGACTATGGTGACACCGCTCAACGTCACCAGAAAAGTGATCAACGCCGCCTCCCGATGCGCTTCGGCCTGCAGCGCAGACGCTAGCCCTCCTCCGATGGCGCCCAACAGCGCCAGCCCAGCGATGGCCACCACCAGCTCCTGTGGAAACGCCGTCAGCAGCCCCGTGACCACCGCACCAAAGATGCCCACTGCGATGTACAGCAGCCCGCACGATGCGGCGGCGGTGTACCGCCGCGCGCGGTCGGGGTGCGCCTCGGGCCCCATGCAGATCGCTGCGGTGATGGCGCTGAAGTTGAGGGCAAAGGCGCCGAACGGTGCCAGCACCAGGGTGGCCAGGCCCGTCAGGGTGATCAGCCGCGACACCGGCAGTTGGTATCCGGTGGCCCGCATGACGGCCACACCCGGAAGGTTCTGCGACGCCATGGTCACGATGAACAGCGGCAGCGCCAGGCTCATGAGCGCCTGTAGGCTGAACTGCGGCGTGGTGAAGACCGGTGTGGCCAGCGCCCAGTGCACCGCGGACCAGCGCATCTGGCCATTGCCTGCGGCCCAGGCAACGCCTGCCACCAGCGTGAGCACAACCGCATAGCGGGGCAGCAGCCGCCGTGCAAACAAGTAGGACGCCAGCATGACCAGCACCAGCGGCAGCGCGGTCTGCACGGCTGCGAAGGCCTGCATGCCAAAGCGCGCCAGCACGCCAGCCAGCAGCGCCGACGCCAGTTCCATGGGAATACGGTTCATCACGCGCTCGAACCAACCCGTCACTCCGGCCAGGGTGATGAGCAAGGCGCACACCATGAAGGCGCCGACCGCCTCGCCCATACTGAAGCCCCCGGCCAGGCCGGCGGTGGCGAGCACCGCTGCACCGGGCGTGGACCAGGCCACCATGACCGGCTGGCGCAGGATGAGCGAGGGAATCAGCGAGCACAGTCCCATGCCCAGGCCCAGCGCCCACATCCAGGAGGTGATCTGCTCGGGCGTCGCCCCGAACGCCTGCGCCGCCTGGAACACGATGGCGACCGAACTGGTGAACCCTACCAGCACAGCCACGAAACCGGCGGTGAAGGCGGACAGGCTCAGGTCTTTGAAAAACTGCATGGCGGCGGATTGTGGCATTGCTCTTTGCGCAACCACTGTCCTGCTTCATCAAAATATATAGCTGCTCGCGCTTGCCAGCTAAGCGCCGGAGGCCAAAATCTTACAAACCCGCAGCCCAATCAGATCTCGACCTTGGAGCCCAACTCCACGACGGCGTTGCTGGGCAGGTGCAGGAAAGCCGCCACCCCGCTAGCGTTGTGGTGCATCTGCGCAAACAGCTTTTCGCGCCACGGCGCCATGCCGCTGCCGATGGTAGGCACGACCACGTCGCGCGAGAGGAAATAGCTGGTGCTCATGGTTTCCAGTTCGCAGCCGCGGCCGTGCATCAGGCGCAGCGCGCTGGGCAGGTCCAGTTCATTCTTGAAACCGTAGTTCACGGTGACCTGCCAGCAGTCGCCTCCCAACGGCGCCACCTGCAGGCGCTGGTCCAGGCCGATCCAGGGGGTCTCGTGGTAACGCACGGTGACGAACAGGTTCTGGCGGTGCAGCACCTTGTTGTGCTTGAGGTTGTGCAGCAGTGCATTGGGCACCACGCCCGCCTCGGCGCTCAGGAACACCGCCGTGCCGTCCACGCGCATGGGCGGGTTGGCCTGCACCGAGGCCAGGAAGTCCTGCAGGCCTATGGAGTCCTCGCGCAGCTTGTCGTTGAGTAACTCGCGTCCGCGCTTCCAGGTCATCATGAGCGTGAACACCAGCCCCCCGATCATCAGCGGGAACCAGCCCCCCTGCAGCAGCTTGAGCAGGTTGGAGCTGAAGAACGCCAGGTCCACGACAAAGAAGAAGCCCGTGGTGGCCACGCACAGCGCCAGCGGATAGCCCCAGCCGTAGCGGATCACGAAGAAGGTGAGCACCGTGGTGATCAGCATGTCCAGCGTCACCGCAATGCCATAGGCGGCCGCCAGGTTGCTGCTGTTGCGGAACATGACCACCGCCAACACGATGGCGACGAACAGACTCCAGTTCACAAACGGTAGATAGATCTGGCCCGTCTCGCGCACGCTGGTGTGCTGGATGTTCAGCCGCGGCAGGTAGCCCAGCTGGATGACCTGCTTGGTCACGCTGAACGCGCCGGTGATCAGCGCCTGCGACGCAATCACCGTGGCCATGGTGGCCAGCACCACCAACGGCACCAGCGCCCAGTCGGGCGCCATCATGTAAAACGGGTTCTTGACGGCGGATGGCTCGGCCAGCAGCAGCGCGCCCTGGCCGAAGTAGTTGATCGTGAGGGCCGGCATGGCCACGCTGAACCACGCCAGGCGGATGGGGCGCTTGCCGAAATGTCCCAGGTCGGCGTACAGCGCCTCTGCGCCGGTGACGCACAGCACCACCGCGCCCAGGATGATGAAGCTGATGCCCGGGTTGCCCAGGATGAAGCCCAGTGCATGGTGCGGGCTCAGGGCGCCGAGGATCTCTGGATGGCCCACGATGTGCGGCACGCCCAGGGCTGCGATCGTACAAAACCAGACCAGCGTCACCGGGCCGAAGTAGCGGCCCACCCCCGCCGTGCCGCGCTTTTGCACGGCGAACAGCCCGAACAGCACCACGAGCGTGAGCGGAATCACCGCCTTGCCGAAATGCGGCGACACCACCTCCAGGCCCTCGATGGCCGAAAGCACGGAGATCGCCGGCGTGATCACGCCGTCGCCATAGAACAGGGACGTGCCGAAGATGCCCAGGCCCAGCAGCCAGCCGCGCAGGCGCGGCCGGTCCTTCACCGCCTGCGACGCCAGCGCCAGCATGGCGATGAGGCCGCCTTCGCCATGGTTGTCCGCGCGCAGCACCAGCACCACATACTTGAGCGAGACGATCACGGTGAGCGTCCAGAACAGCACGGACAGCACGCCGTACACGTTGGCATGCGTGAAAGGCACATGGCCGGAGCCGAAGACCTCTTTGACCGCATACAGCACGCTGGTGCCGATGTCGCCATAGACGACGCCGATCGCGCCCAGGGTGAGCGCTGCTAACGACGATTTGGAAGTGTGCACGGTGAACAGGTCCGGGCTGCTGCCTCAGCGGCCACGGGGGATGCCAAAGGAGCGCCATTGTGCGCCGCCCCCGCTTCGGGCACATACGGGGTACCGCCTATGTTGCAATGCAGCAACTGCAGGGCGGCACATCCGGCGCATCAGTCGTACACCTCGGCCTCGGGGTCCGTGGCCTCCAGCTCGTAGCTGGCCGCGAGCATCGCCAAGCGGGCGATGACGCCGTACATGTAAAAGCGGTTGGGGGCACTGGCGCCCGGACGCGCACCGGGCTGCGGCAGATGGGTACTGTGCTCGAACGCCAGCGGCACGAAACTCGCGCCGGGGATGTTCAGGTTCTCATCCACGCCGCGTTCGGCATGCATGCGGTAGAACCCCCCGACCACGTAGCGGTCCATCATGTAGACCACCGGCTCGGCCACCGCTTCGTGCACGCGCTCCTGGGTGAGCACGCCCTCCTGCACGATCACGTCATGCACGACCTGGCCGTCCTTGATCACGGCCATCTTGTTCTTGGTCTTGCGGTTCAGCCCGTCCAGTTCCTTGGCGTCGCGCACCGTCATGATGCCCATGCCGTAGGTGCCGTTGTCGGCCTTGACGACCACGAACGGCTTTTCGTTGATGCCGTATTCCTTGTACTTGCGGCGCACCTTGGCCAGCGTGGCGTCCACGGCGCTGCGCAGCTCCTCCATGCCCGTGCCTTCGTTGAAGTCCACGCCCTCGCAGCGGCTGAACAGCGGATTGATGAGCCAGGGATCGATGCCCAGCATCTTGCCAAAGCGCTTGGCCACCTCCTCGTAGCTCTGGAAGTGGCGGCTCTTCCTGCGCACGCTCCAGCCCGCATGCAGCGGCGGCAGCAGGTACTGCTCGTACAGCTCCTCCAGAATGCCCGGCGGGCCGGCCGACAGGTCGTTGTTGAGCAAGATGGTGCAGGGGTCGAAGTTCTTCAGCCCCAGGCGGCGCTTGCTGCGGATCACCGGCTCCAGCGTCACGGTCTCGCCATGGGGCAGCGTGATGGTGGTGGTCTTCTTGATCTCGGGGCTGATGGAGCCCACGCGCACGTTCAGCCCGGCCATGTTGAAGATGCGCACCAGCTGCGCCACGTTCGCCAGGTAGAAGGTGTTGCGCGAATGGTTCTCGGGAATGATCAAGAGGTTGCGCGCTTCGGGGCAGATCTTTTCGATGGCCGCCATGGCCGCCTGCACCGCCAGCGGCAGCATTTCATTGGTGAGGTTGTTCCAGCCGCCCGGGAACAGGTTGGTGTCCACCGGCGCCAGCTTGAACCCCGCGTTGCGGATGTCCACCGACGAGTAGAACGGCGGCGTGTGTTCCATCCACTCCAGACGGAACCAGCGCTCGATGGCTGGCATGGAGTCGAGGATGCGCTGCTCCAACTCGTTGATTGGCCCGGTGAGCGCGGTGATGAGGTGGGGAACCATGAAGAGCCCTCAAATGGGAGACGGAAAGAGGTTGGCGACGATTGTAGGGAAGGCCCCGTGCGCCCTAGCGCCGCCAGAATGCGGGCGTGAGCAGGGCCATGAAGCTCAGGATCTCCAGGCGTCCCAGCAGCATGGCCAGCGTACAGACCCACAGCTGGAAGTCGGTGAGCACCGCGAAGTTGGAGGCCGGCCCCAGCATTCCCAGCCCCGGCCCCATGCAGTGCACGCTGGCCAGCACGGCCGAGAAGGCGGTCACCATGTCCAGGTCGGTCAGCAGCAGCACCATGCTCAGCGTGATCACTGTGGCGCCGTAGACCAGCATGAAGGCCAGCACCGAGAAGATCATGCGGTTGTCCACCACGCGGTCGCCCAGGCGCACGGGCTGCACCGCACGCGGGTGCACGATGCGCGTCATCTCGCGGCGCGCCTGCTTCAGCAGGATCAGCATGCGCACCATCTTGATGCCGCCGCCCGTGGACCCGGCGCTGGTGGCCACACCCGACAGCAGCAGCATGAACACGGGCGCGAACACCGGCCAGCCCAGGTAGTCGGTGGTGGCAAAGCCCGTGGTCGTGGCCACCGACACCACGTTGAACATGCCGTGGCGCAGCGCCTGCAGCGGGTCGTACACGCCCTTGGCCCACAGCAGCAACGCCACCAACAGCCCGCCGCCCAGCAGCGCGGTGATCGTGGCGCGCATCTCGGGGTCACGCCAGAAGCCCCGCCAGTTGCCCTTGCGCAGCGCGATGAAGTACAGCGCGAAGTTGCAGCTGGCGCACAGCATGAAAACCAGGGCGATGGTTTCCAGCAGCGGCGACTCGAAGTAGGCAAAGCTCGCATCGTGGGGCGACAACCCGCCCAGGCTGACGGTGGCGAACATGTGCATGATCGCGTCCGGCGGCGTCATGCCGCCCAGCCAGAACGCGAGCGCGCACACCAGCGAGAACACCACGTACACGCCCCACAGCCCCTTGGCCGTCTCGGTCATGCGCGGGGTGAGCTTGGTGTCTTTCACCGGGCCGGCAGCCTCGGCCTTGAAGAGCTGGCTGCCGCCCACCCCCAGCAGCGGCAGCACCGCCACCGCAAGAATCAGGATGCCCATGCCGCCGATCCACTGCATGAAGGTGCGCCACATGTTCACCGACAGGGGGAGCCGATCCAGCTCGGCCAGCACCGTGGCGCCGGTGGTGGTGAGGCCCGACACCGATTCGAAGTAGGCATGCGTGAACGACAGCGGCCGGCCGATGGCGTGCATCACCAGCAGCAGCGGCAGCGCCGCGAACAGCGGCAGGATTCCCCACACCACCGACACCAGCATCACGCCGTGGCGCGGCAGCAGCTCGCGCTTGTGCGCGCGCAGGCCGCCCCACAGCAGCGCGCTGGCCATGGATGTGACGGCGATGGCCGTGGCGTAGTGCTGCCACAGGCCCTCCCGCGCCCAGAGCGACGCCGCCAGCGGCACCCCCATGGACACGGCAAACAGTGCCAGCAGGGCACCGAGTACGCGCATGACGGGCAGGACGTCGGACATCGCGGCTCCTGCCGATCAGAAGAAGGTGGCGCTCACGCGGAACTGCTTTTCCACCTCGCGCACCAGCCGCTTGTGGGGCAGGAAGAACACCACGTGGTCGTTGCTCTCGATCACGGTGTGGCTGCGCGGAATGATGACCTGGGGTGGTGCGTCGGCCGGCGGCTCGCCACCGTCCTCGGGCAGGCCGCGCACGATCAGGCCCATGTGCACCTCGGCGGGCAGGTGGATCTCGCTGACCTTGCGGCCCACCACGCGCGAATTCTTGCGGTCGCCGCGGGCCACGATCTCCAGCGCCTCGGCCACGCCGCGGCGCAGGCTGTGCACGGCCTGCACGTCGCCGCGCCGCACATAGGCCAGCAGCTCGCCCAGCATGGCCTGCGCGGGCGACAGCGCAATATCGATCTGCGTGCCGTGCATCAGGTCGGCATAGGTGCGGCGGTTGATGAGCGCCAGCACGCGGCTCGCGCCCATGCGCTTGGCCAGCAGGCTGGCCATGATGTTGTCCTCGTCGTCGTCGGTGAGCGCCAGGAAGAGGTCCACCTCCTCGATGCTCTCGTCGCCCAGCAGGTCCTCGTCGGTGGCGTCGCCCTGCAGCACGAGGATGTCGGAGGGCAACTCGGCCGCCAGCGCCACGCAGCGCTCGGCACTTTCTTCCACCACCTTGATGTGAAAGCCCCCCCGCTGGGCCAACTGGCGCGCCAGCCGCAGGCCCACGCGCCCGCCGCCCGCGATCATGATGCGGCGCACGGGCCGCGCCGGGTGCCCATGGTGGCGGTGCAGCGCGGCCAGCACCTGCGGGATCTGCTCGCGCGCGGACAGCACGAACACCTCGTCACCCGGCTCCACGCGCGTGGCGCCGTCGCAGGGCAGGAAGCGGTCGGGCTCGTCGGGAAAGCGCCGGTAGATGGCCACGATGCGCATGGCAACGTCGGGCGCGGTTTCGCGCATGGTGGCGATGCGCATGCCCACCATGGGCGCGCCGGGGCGCGCGCGCACCGACACCAGGCAGGCGCGCCCGCCCGCGAATTCGCGCACCTGCAGCGCCTCGGGGTATTCCACCAGCTTGCCGATGTAGCGCGTGAGCGATTCCTCGGGGCAGATGACGCGGTCCACGCCAAAGCCCTCCTTGCCCAGCAGCGCCTGGTTGCGCTCCAGCTCCAGGCCCGACGAGCGCACGCGCGCGATGCGCGTGGGGATGTTGAACATCAGCTGCGCGACCTTGCAGCACACCAGGTTGGTCTCGTCCTGCGCGGCGCAGGCGATGAGCAGGTCGGTGTCGCGCGCGCCGGCCTCGGCCAGCACCTGGGGGTCGATGCCGTTGCCCACCACCCCGCGCAGGTCAAACCGCGCCTCCAGGTCGCGCAGCCGCTCGGCGTCGGTGTCGATGACGGTGATGTCGTTCTTCTCCGACACCAGGCTGTCGGCCACGCTGTAGCCCACGCGCCCCGCTCCCAGGATGATGATCTTCATGCGAAATTGGCCTCAATCCCAATGTTGGCGGGCGTCAGCAGCTATCAAACTAGCAGCAACCCCATCAAGTCCGCACCTCACCCTCACCCAACACCACCCACTTGAGCGACGTCAGGCCCTCGATGCCCACCGGGCCGCGCGCGTGGAACTTGTCGGTGCTGATGCCGATCTCGGCGCCCAGCCCGTACTCGAAGCCGTCGGCAAAGCGCGTGCTGGCATTGACCATCACGCTGGCGGAATCCACGTCGCGCAGGAACTGCTGTGCGTGCATGTGGTCGCGCGTGAGGATCGCGTCCGTGTGGTGGCTGCCGTAGCGGTTGATGTGCGCGATGGCCTCTTCCACGCCTGCCACCACCTTCACGCTGATGATGGGGGCCAGGTATTCCTCGCTCCAGTCGGCCTCGGTGGCCTCGACCAGCTGCACGCCCGGAACGGCGCGCAATATGGCCAGCGCCTCGGGGCAGCCGCGCATCTCCACGCCCTTGGCGGCGTAGACGGCGCCGATCTGCGGGAGGAATTGCGCTGCCACGCCGCGCGCCACCAGCAGGCCCTCGCTGGCGTTGCACGGGCTGTACTTCTGCGTCTTGGCGTTGTCGGCCACCTGCACGGCCATGGCGATGTCGCACGGGTCGTCCACATAGGTGTGGCAGTTGCCGTCCAGGTGCTTGATCACGGGCACCTTGGCCTCGGCGCTGATGCGCTCGATCAGCCCCTTGCCGCCGCGCGGGATGATCACGTCCACGTATTGCGGCATGGCGATGAGCTGGCCCACGGCGGCGCGGTCGGTGGTCTGCACCAGTTGCACGCCGTGCTCGGGCAGGCCGGCCTCGGCCAGCGCCTGGGCCACGAGGCGCGCCAGCGCCTTGTTGGAGTCGATGGCCTCGGAGCCGCCGCGCAGGATGCAGGCGTTGCCGCTCTTGATGGACAGGCTCGCGGCCTCGATGGTCACGTTGGGCCGGCTCTCGTAGATCATGCCGAACACGCCGATCGGCACGCGCATCTGCCCCACGCGGATGCCGCTGGGCTGCTGCTTCATGCCCTGGATCTCGCCAATGATGTCCGGCATGGCCGCCAGCTGCTCGCAGCCCTGGGCGCAGGTCTCCAGCACCTTGGGGGTCAGCTTGAGGCGGTCCACCATGGGTTCGGCCAGGCCGGCGGCGCGCGCGCGCTCCAGGTCGCGGGCATTGTCCCCCTGCAGGACGTCCACGTTCTGGCGCAGCAACCGCGCCAGGGCCAGCAATGCCTTGTTTTTGATAGCTGCCGGCGCGCGCGCCATTTGGGCGGAAGCCGTTTTTGCCTGCAAACCAAGCGTGTGCGTGTATTCAGCGATGTTCAGCGCGTTCATGGGCGTGATTCTGACGCAGTTCACCGCCGCCACGCTGGCCGGGGGACTCCGGCTACGCTTGAGGCCTTTGCCACCCTCCGTGCCCTCGCCATGACCGCCGAACTCGCCACCCACCAGCTCGACAACCTGCAGGCCGACCTGCACGCCCTGCGCGAGCAGCGCATCAGCAACCACGCCTTCAGCGCCGCCGCGCGCGGCCACGCCGTGCTGCTGGCCGCCCTGCCACCGCGCTATGGCGAGGTGCTGCTGGGCCTGTTGGACCGGCTGGAGGCCGGCGCGCTGTTCACCGAGGAGAGCTGCTCCTTCAGCCACCAGGCACTGGTGGACCAACTGCAGCAGTGGGCGGACAAGGCGCGTGCGGCGTTGGTCGCCCAAAACTCCTGAATCAATAGCTACTAGCGCTTATCCCATGAGCGCTAGAGCCATATTTTCCTTGCGATCTCAGCGCGCCAGCTTGCACATCTGCAGCGCCAGCCGCGAGAGCGCCTGCCAGCCGTCCTGTGGCCAGTCGGGCGCCTTCAGGCCCTTGACGATGCCGTCCACCGTGTGGGCGGACTGCAGCAGCCGCGCCAGGGCGGCGTCGCTGGCCTGGGGCAGCAGGCGCTCGAACAACCGCTCCTTCGCGCCCCAGACGCGGTTCTCGCGCAGGGCCATGGGCAGGGGCTTGCCGGCATTCATGGCGTCTTTCACGCGCTTGAGGGCGCGGATGTCCTCGGCCAGCGCCCAGTGCACCAGCACCTCGGCCTCGCCCTCGGCCTGCAGGCCGTCCAGCATGCGCTGCACGCGCGCCACCTGGCCGGAGAGCACCGCCTCGGACAGCTTGAACACGTCGTAGCGCGCCACGTTGAGCACGGCGGCTTCGACCTGCGCCCAGGTGAGTTCCCCCTCGGGGTGCAGCAATGCGAGCTTCTGGATCTCCTGGTGCGCGGCCAGCAGGTTGCCCTCCACCCGGTCGGCGAAGAACTGCAGCGTGCGCTGCCCCTCTTCGCCCGCGACCACGCGCTGGCCTTGCGCGGCCAGGCGCTGGGCGATCCAGCCGGGCAGCTGGGCGCGCTCCACGGGGTCGATCTGCACCGTGGCGCCGTGCGCTTCGAGCGCTGCGAACCACGCGCCCGTGCGCGTGGCCTTGTCCAGGCGCGGCAGCACCACCACGGTGAGCGTGCTGTCGTTGCCCGGCGCGGCGGCAGCCATCTGCTGCAGCGCGGCGGCGCCGTCCTTGCCGGGCTTGCCCGAGGGGATGCGGATCTCCACGATCTGCTTGTCGGCGAACAGGCTCAACGACCCGCCCGCGGCCAGCACACCGCTCCAGTCGAAATGCGCGCCGGCCACGGTGAAGCTGCTGCGCTCGGTATAGCCCTGCGCACGTGCCGCGGCGCGGATGGCGTCCAGCGCCTCCTGCTGCAACAGCGCCTCGTCGCCGTGCAGTGTGTAGAGCGGGCGCAGGCCTTTGTGCAGCTGCGCACCGAGCTGGTTCAAAGCGATTTGCATGCGGCCTGTTCTAGTAACAAATATGCCGCTAGCGCCCGTGCAGCAAGCGCAAACAGCTATTAAATAAGGAGCGTTACAGCGATTTCACTGCCGCCAGGCGGCGCATCAGCTGTTGCACGAGGTCGGTGCGCATGTTGCGAAACAGCATGGCCTCCTCGCCTTCCTTGGAAAGGGCGACGGTTTCGTTGTAGCTGATGTCGCGCTGTTGCAGCAGCTCGGTGTCGGCGATCCATTCCTGGCCTTGCTGGCCGCGCAGGCGGATGCGCACGCGCTGGCGCAGCTGCAGCTCGCGCACCTGGCCCGAGGCGTTCAGGCCCACCACCACGCGCTCCTGCTGCTCGGACAGCACGTCCAGAATCGCCTCGGCCTGGGGCAGCTGCGCGGGCGCCGTCAGCACCACGAGGTCCCCGCCCGCCCCCTGCAGCGTGCGGATCAGCTCGCGTGCCAGCGGCGAGCCGGGCTGCGCCTGCACGTACAGGGACCGGAAGGCGAACTGCGGCGCGCCGCGCAGGCGAAAGCCGCAGGCGGTGAGGGCGGCCAGCGGCGCCAGGGCCGCGGCGGTGAGCAGGGTGCGCTTGTGCATGGCGGAAGGGCTCTCAGACGACGACGTTGACCAGACGGCCGGGCACGATGATGACCTTCTTGGGCGCCTTGCCCTCGGCGAACTTCTGGAAGTCCTCGCTCGCCAGGGCCGCCTGCTCGATGGCAGCCTTGTCGGCCGAGGCGGCCACGCGGATCGCGCCGCGCAGCTTGCCGTTGACCTGCAGCATCAGCTCCAGCTCGTCCTGCACCAGGGCGTCGGGGGCCACCTGGGGCCAGGCGGCGTCCAGCAGGTCGCCCAGGGTGCCCGCGTAGCCCAGCTCGTCCCACAGCACATGGGCGATGTGCGGCGTGGCCGGGTACAGCACGCGCAGCAGGATGCCGAAGCCCTCGATCAGCGCCACCTGGGCGCCGGCGCTGTCCGTGGCCTTGAAGTCCTCCAGCGCGTTGATCATCTTCATGGCGCCGGAGACCACGGTGTTGTACTGCATGCGCTGGTAGTCGTAGTCCACCTGCTTGAGCACGGTGTGGATCTCCAGGCGCAGCGCCTTGGCTTCCTTGCCGAACTGCACGTCCTTCAGGCTGGCGGCGCCCGCCACGCTGGCCAGGGCCGCGTCCTTGTCAATGGCGGAGAGCTTCACGCCGAAGTTCCACACGCGGCGCAGGAAGCGGTAGCTGCCTTCCACGGCGGCGTCGTTCCACTCCAGCGTCAGCTCGGGCGGCGCGGTGAACATGGTGTACAGGCGCGCGGTGTCGGCGCCGTACTTCTCGATGAGCTGCTGCGGGTCCACGCCGTTGTTCTTGGACTTGGACATCGTGCCCACGCCCTCGTAGTCGATGGGCGTGCCCACGGGCAGCAGGCCGTCGCCGCTCTCGGCGGGGTTCTTGAGCTTGGCGCCAACGATCTTGCCGGCCTCGTCGTAGACGTGCTCGACGTCGTGCGGCCAGAAGTAGTCCTTGGCGCCCTTGGCCGTGCGGCGGCTGTAGATGTGGTTCAGCACCATGCCTTGCGTGAGCAGCTTGGTGAAGGGCTCGTCCACCTTCACCAGCCCCAGGTCACGCATCACCTTGGTCCAGAAGCGCGCATACAGCAGGTGCAGGATGGCGTGTTCGATGCCGCCGATGTACTGGTCCATGCCGCTGCCGCCGGTGGCGGCCTTCTGGTCGCGCATCCAGTAGTCGGTGCCGCCCGCCACCATGGCGTCGCGGTTCTTCGGGTCGCAGTAGCGCATGAAGTACCAGGACGAGTCCACGAAGGTGTCCATGGTGTCGGTCTCGCGGCGCGCGGGCTTGCCGCAGCAGGGGCAGTCCACCTTCAGGAAGGCCTCGCACTTGGCCAGCGGGTTGCCGCTGCCGTCGGGCACCAGGTCCTGTGGCAGCACCACGGGCAGGTCCTTCTCGGGCACGGGCACGGCGCCGCAGCTCTCGCAGTGGATGATGGGGATCGGCGTGCCCCAGTAGCGCTGGCGGCTGATGCCCCAGTCGCGCAGGCGCCAGGTGGTCTTCAGCTCGCCCAGGCCCTTGGCGGCCAGCGCATGGGCCACGGCGGCCACGGCGTCCTGGTACGACAGGCCGCTGAAGTTGTCGGAATTGATGGTGACGCCGCGCTCCTTGTCACCGTACCAGTCCTGCCACTGGTGGAAGTCGAAGGTCTCGCCGTCCACAAGCACCACTTGCTTGATGGGCAGCTGGTACTTGAGCGCGAAGGCAAAGTCGCGCTCGTCGTGCGCGGGCACACCCATCACGGCGCCGTCGCCGTAGCTCATGAGCACGTAGTTGCCCACCCACACCTCGACCTGCTCGCCGGTGAGCGGATGGGTGACGAACAGGCCCGTGGGCATGCCCTCTTTTTCCTTCAGGGCCAGCTCGGCCTCGGTCGTGCCGCCCTTCTTGCATTCCTCGATGAAGGCCGCCAGCGGGGCGTTGGACGCCGCGGCGTGCTGGGCCAGCGGGTGCTCGGGCGCGACGGCGCAGAACGTCACGCCCATGATGGTGTCGGCGCGCGTGGTGAACACGTACAGCTTGCCGTCCTGGATCCGCTCGCCCGCGGCGTTGCGGATGTCGTGCGGGAACGCAAAGCGCACGCCCGCCGACTTGCCGATCCAGTTCTCCTGCATCAGCCGCACCTTGTCGGGCCAGCCGGTCAGCGTGGCCTTCTCGTTGCCGATCTGCACATGGTCCAGCAGCTCCTGCGCGTAGTCGGTGATCTTCAGGTAGTAGCCGGGGATCTCGCGCTTTTCCACCAGCGCGCCGGTGCGCCAGCCGCGCCCGTCGATCACCTGCTCGTTGGCCAGCACGGTCTGGTCCACCGGGTCCCAATTCACGACCTGGGTCTTGCGGTAGGCGATGCCCTTGTCCAGCATCTTCAAAAACAGCCACTGGTTCCACTTGTAGTAGTCGGGGTCGCAGGTGGCGATCTCGCGGCTCCAGTCGATGGCCAGCCCCATCGCCTGCATCTGCTTCTTCATGTAGGCGATGTTGTCGTAGGTCCACTGCGCGGGCGGCACGCCGTTCTTGAGGGCGGCGTTCTCGGCCGGCAGGCCGAAGGCATCCCAGCCCATGGGCATGAGGACGTTGTGGCCCTTCATGCGCAGGCTGCGCGTGAGCATGTCATTGATGGTGTAGTTGCGCACATGGCCCATGTGCAGCTTGCCGCTGGGATAGGGCAGCATGGAGCAGGCGTAGAACTTGGGCTTGGCCTGGTCCTCGGTCACGCGGTAGGCGTCGTTGGCATTCCAGTGGGCATGCGCGGCGCGCTCCACCTCGGTGTGGTTGTATTTGTCTTGCATGGAAGCTGGGAAAAGGGGAACCGCGCACCTGCGCAGTGGTCACAATGGGCTGTACTGCGCCCAATTCTAGGCGTTCATCCCCCCATCCCCTGCATGGCCGCCCCGCCTGGGTCGGCTGTTTCCTGCATTTCTGGAAAGTCGTCTTGCCTGTGTCCGCGCCCCCGCTGATTGCCGATCTGGATCCTTGGCTGCAGGCCGCCCTGGGCCTGTGCGGCCTGGTGCTGCTGGCCTTCGCCCTCCAGTCCGTCGCCCAGTACGTGCTGCTGAACACCGTGCCGCGCCTGCGCGAACGCGTGGGCGCGCGCTGGGCGCGGGTGTTCTGGCACGACCAGGTGTTGCGGCGTCTGGCGCATGTGGCACCGTCGCTCGTCATCCAGGCAGGCATCGGCGCCGTGCCCCATGTGCACCCCGTGGCGGCCGCAGTGATCGGCAACGTGGCCGTGGCGCTCACCGTGCTGCAGCTGGTGCGGACGCTGATCGCGCTGCTGGACGCCGTGCTGCACGAGCATGAGCAGGCCCCGGACGGCGTGCCCACGGCCACGCGCTCGATCAAGAGCTATGTGCAGCTGGGCAAGCTGCTGCTGGCGCTGGTGGGCACCATCGTCATCGTGGCGGCGCTGGTGGACCGATCGCCGCTGATCCTGCTGTCCGGCCTGGGCGCCATGTCGGCGGTGCTGATGCTGGTGTTCAAGGACACCATTCTCTCGTTCACCGCGGGCGTGCAACTGTCGTCCAACGACATGCTGCGCGTGGGCGACTGGATCGAGATGCCCCAGGTGGGCGCGGACGGCTTCGTGGTGGACATCGCACTGCACACCGTGAAGGTGCAGAACTGGGACAAGACCATCACCACCATCCCCACCTGGCGGCTGATGAGCGAGAGCTTCAAGAACTGGCGCGGCATGTTCAGCTCGGGCGGGCGGCGCATCCGCCGCGCGTTGCGGCTGGACACGAACTCGATCCGCTTTCTCACCGAGGCGGAGATCGAGCGCCTGTCGCGCATCGCGCTGCTGCGCCCCTACCTGGAAGGCAAGCTGCGCGACGTGCAGCAGACCAACGCCGCCCTGCAGGCGCAGCTGGGTGCACAGGCGCTGGAGCCCGCCAACCAGCGCCGCCTGACCAACATCGGTACCTTCCGCGCCTACTGCGAGGCCTATGTGCGCGCGCACCCGCGCATCCACCAGCAGATGCTGCTCATCGTGCGCACGCTGGAGCCCACGGCCGAGGGGGTGCCGCTGGAGCTGTACTGCTTCACAGCCACCACCGCCTGGGTGGAGTACGAAGCCATCCAGGGCGACATCTTCGACCACCTGATCGCCGTGCTGCCGGAGTTCGGCCTGCACCTGTTCCAGAGCCCCACGGGCAACGACATCCGCGCGGGACTGCGCCCCGGCGCCCCAACAGCCATGGCCGCATTGCCATAAAAACAAGAGCTGCCAGCGCTTGCCAGCTGGCGTTCTCAGCTCCTTTTCTACCGCAAACACCCGCACATCAAGCGCGAGCAGCTCCTATTTTTGAGTGCCTTGCTCGGCCCCATCGGTGGGCTGCGTGACGAAACCAATGCGCTGCAGGCCCGCCGCATGGGCAGCCCCCATCACCTCCACCACGCGGCCGTAGGGCACGGCGGTATCGGCGCGCAGTTGCACCTCGGTGTCCGGCGCCTCGGCGGCAATCTGGCGCAGGCGCTGCGCCAGCGCATCGGCGCCCACGGGCTCATCGTCCAGGTAGGCCTGGCCGGCGGTGTCCACCACCAGCATCACGGCATGCGCGGGCGTGCCCGGCTGTGCGCCTTCGGCGCGCGGCAGCTCCAGCCGGATGCTGCTGGCCAGCAGCGGCGCAGTCAGGATGAAGATCACCACCAGCACCAGCATCACGTCCACCAGCGGTGTGACGTTGATCTCGCTCATGGGCTGCGGGCCCGGGGTGCGCTCCAGTCGGCCGAATGCCATGGCGTTTACCGGCCCTAGTCGGCGGCGTTGGTGTCGATGACCAGCTCGCGCAGGTCGCGGGCAAAGCCTTCGAGGTCGGCCTCGATGCGGCCGATGACACGCCCGAACCAGTTGTAGGCCAGCACGGCGGGGATCGCCACCGTGAGGCCCGCGGCCGTCATGATGAGCGCTTCGCCCACCGGGCCGGCGACGCGCTCGATGCTGATCTGCCCCGCGCCGGCCATGGCCGTGAGCGCATGGTAGATGCCCCACACCGTGCCCAGCAGCCCCACGAACGGCGCCGTGGAGCCCACGGTGGCCAGCAGCACCTGGCCGAACTGCAGCTTGCCCAGCACGCCATGCAGCGCATCGCGCAACACGCGCGTGAGCCGCTGCGACAGGCCGCCCTGCCCGGCCAGCGTGGCCGCGCCGGCCTGCTCCACCTGCTGCGCGGCACGCACCAGCGGCAGCACCAGCCCTTCACGGTCAAAGGCGGGCAGACGCTCGGCCGCCACGGCCAGCGACGGCGCCTGCCAGAACGCGGCCGTGCTGCGCGGCACGTCCACATGGGCGCGCCGCATCAGGCGCAGCTTCCAGAAAATCACCACCCAGCTGGCAACCGACATGGCCAGCAGCAGCAGTGCCGACGCCTGCGTGACCGCATCACCCTGACGCAACCAGTGCAGGCTGTCCATGGGCAGCTTACTTGAGGTTCAGCACGTCGAACATGTCGAACAGGCCCGCGCGCTGCGTGGCCAGGAAGCCCACCGCGCGCAGGCTGCCTTGGGCGTAGCCGGCGCGGCTGCTGGACTTGTGCGAGATCTCCACCCGCTCACCCGTCCCGGCGAACAGCACCGTGTGGTCGCCCACGATGTCGCCGCCGCGCACGGTGGCAAAGCCAATGGTGTCTGCCTTGCGCTCGCCCGTGTGGCCGTAGCGCTCGTACACGGCACGGTCGGCGAGCCGCGTGCCCTGCGCCTCGGCAATCACTTCGCCCATCTTCAGCGCCGTGCCCGAGGGGGCGTCCACCTTGTGCTTGTGGTGCGCCTCGATGATCTCGATGTCATAGCCCGTGCGCAGCGCCTGCGCGGCCATCTGCAGCAGCTTGAGCGTGACGTTCACGCCCACGCTCATGTTGGGCGCGAACACGACGCCCACCTTCTGCGCGGCGGCCTCGATCTGCGCCTTCTGCGCATCGGAAAAGCCCGTGGTGCCGATGACCATCTGCACGCCGAGTTCCGCGCACACGGCCAGGTGGGCCAGCGTGCCCTCGGGGCGCGTGAAGTCGATCAGCACGTCGGCGTCCTTGAGCCCCTCGCGCAGGTCAGCGGTGATGACCACACCGCTCGCGCGCCCCAAAAACGCGGCGGCGTCCGTGCCCACGGCGGGGTTGCCGGGCTGGTCCAGCGCACCGGCCAGCACGCAGCCGTCGCTCGCCTGAATCGCCTCGATGAGCATGCGGCCCATGCGGCCAGAAGCGCCGGCCACGGCCACGCGGCGGGGAGCGGAGGAGAAAGAGGTCATGTCAGTTCGCAATCCAAACAGGGGGCGGTTCTGCTGCGTCCAGAGCGACGCGCTGCAGCGGGCGCACCGGCCGCGTTCAACGGCGCGGAGATTCCAGCGGCGGATAGCTCGTGGTGGGTGGCAGAGCGGGCGCGGCGTCCGGCTCGGCGGCCGGCTCCGCCTTGGGAAAGCGCGCGAGCTGCGCCTCGGTGGCCTCAAGCTGCGGCACCTTGGGCTTGGACACCTTGGTGGAGAGCGAGGCCACGAACTCGGCCTCGGTGGGCATCTCGTCGCCTTCGACACGCTCCATCACGTTGTCCTTGAAGAACACGGTGAGCTTGCGCGTCTGCACCTCGACATCGGGGCGCTTGAGGGTGAAGACATATTCCCAGCGGTCGCTGTGGAACACGCTCACCATCAGCGGCGTGCCCAGAATCTCGCGCACCTGCTGGCGCCCCATGCCGGGCTGCAGCGCACGAACCTGCTCGCTGGAGATGAAGTTACCTTGCACCACGTCCGTGCGGTAGGGCGTGACCACGCTGGACAGGCGTTTGCCCGTGTCGGCACAACCGGCCAGTCCGGCACCAATCAACACAATGGCGCCCCCGAGGGCGCCCCAACGGACGGGAGCAAACATGGGTTTATGCATAGGGATATGATCCGGGCCATTGTAGCGGCTGGATTCTCCGGGCCTTGCGCGCAGCCTGCAGGGCGCCTTACACACGATTTCGCCCTGGCACACGAAAGACCTTGTCATGACGAACATCGACGAACTCAAAAGCACCGGCCTGAAGGCAACGCTGCCCCGTCTCAAGATTCTGGAGATATTCCAAAGAGGCGCCCAGCGCCACATGACGGCCGAAGACGTGTTCCGCGTGCTGCTCGACGATCGCACCGACATCGGTCTGGCCACCGTCTATCGCGTTCTGACGCAGTTCGAGCAGGCCGGCATCCTGATCCGCAGCAATTTCGAGAGCGGCAAGGCCGTTTACGAACTGAACGAGGGCCAGCACCACGACCACTTCGTCTGCACCGCCTGCGGCAAGGTCGAGGAGTTCTACGACCCCGAGATCGAAAAGCGCCAGAACCTGATCGCCCAGGCCAAGGGCTGGGTGGTGCACGACCACGCCATGGCGCTCTACGGCCAATGCGCTAATTGCGCAAAAAAATAAGAGCCCGGCGCCCTCAGGAGACGCCGCCCCGCTCCATGGCGCGCCGGTGGCGCTCCACGAACTCCTGATAGGTATCGATGCCGCGCAGTTGCAAGATGGTGTTGCGCACAGCCGCTTCCACCAGCACCGCGATGTTGCGGCCCGCCACCACCTGGATCACCACCTTGAGCACCGGCACGCCCAGTACGTCCTGCGTGAGCGGCTCGTAGGGAAGGCGCTCGTAGTCGCGTTCCAGCGTCTCCTTGCGCACCAGGTGCACGATGAGCTTCAGCCGCATGCGCCGGCGCACGGCCGTTTCGCCGAAGATGGCGCGAATGTCCAGCAGACCGATGCCGCGCACCTCCAGCAGGTTCTGCAGCAACTCGGGGCACTTGCCCTCGATGGTGGTCTGGTTGATGCGGTACAGGTCCACCGCGTCGTCGGCCACCAGGCCATTGCCGCGCGTGATCAGCTCCAGCCCCAGCTCGCTCTTGCCCAGGCCCGACTCGCCCGTGATGAGCACGCCCAGGCCCAGGATGTCCATGAACACGCCGTGCATGGTGGTGCGATCGGCAAAGTGCTTGGACAGGTAGGCGCGCAGCACATCGATCACGAAGGCCGCGGACTCCTGGGTGGAAAACATGGGGATCTGCGCGCGTTCGCACATGGACACCACCTCGTCCGGCGCGGCCTGGCCGTCGGCCAGCACAAGCACGGGGGGCTCCAGCGTGACGATGCGCGCGATGCGGCGCTTGCAGTCCTCCGGCGTGGCGTTGGTCAGATAGGCAATCTCGCGCTCGCCCAGGACCTGCGCACGGTAGGGATGGATGTAGTTCAGGTAACCCACCAGGTCCGCACCCGAGCGGGCGGCACGCACCGCCACCTCGGCAAAGCGCCGCTCGGACGCGCCCAGGCCCGCCACCCACTCCCATTTCAGGAGGTTGCGGAACTCCTCGAAGAGCACATCCGCGCTGACGACGTTGGGTTTCACGGCGGCGCGATGGCGGTGGCGTCAGGCGCCCTGGGCGGACTGCCAGCCCGCGATCAGCGCATGCAGGCTGGCCGCGTCGGTATGGGTTTTGAGGCGTTCGCGCAAGGCGCCGTCGCTCAGCAGTTCGGCGATTTCCGAGAGGATTTCCAAGTGCTTTTGCGTGGCCGCCTCGGGCACCAGCAGAAAAATCAGCAGCGATACGGGTTGCTCGTCGGGCGCGTCGAAGCCGATCGGCTGCGCCAGTTGGAACACCGCCGCCATGGGCGACTTCAGCCCCTTGATGCGGCCATGGGGAATGGCCACGCCATGGCCCAACCCGGTCGAACCCAGGCGTTCGCGCGCAAACAGGCTGTCGGTGATCAAGGCCCGCGACAAACCGTGCTGGCTTTCGAACAACAGGCCCGCCTCCTCAAAGGCACGTTTTTTGCTGGTGACATCGACACTCACGAGCACTTGTGCGGGAGGCAGTATGGAAGCAAGTCGATTCATGGTCTGAGCGACGATTATGCACGCCTAGCGGAAACCCTGAGAGTGTATCCACTGGCAACAAAAAACCGCCCTGGCTGGGCGGTTGCGGCACCGCCGGCGCGTTCCGGCGGTACACAGGCCGTCAAGGGACGGTTCAAGCCGTGGCGGCAGCTGCTGCCTGAATGGTGGCGCGGCGTAGGCCGGCCTGGTGGTCCTGCAGACGGTCCTTGTGGCGCACGACCATGCGGTCGAGCTTGTCCATCAATTCGTCCACGGCGGCATACAGGTCGAAATGGGTGCTTTCCACGAACAGGTCATTTCCTTTCACATGCACGGTGCATTCAGCGCGCTGGCGCTTTTCCTTTTCCTTCTGCTTCTCCACGGTCAGTAGCACCTTGACATCCACCACCTGATCGAAGTGGCGGGTAATGCGGTCCAACTTGGACGTCACATAACTGCGCAAGGCGGGGGTCACTTCAAGGTGATGGCCGCTGATCGTCAAGTTCATAGACAAGTCTCCTGTGACTCACAGTTGAAAAACACCGCCCCTTGCCGGTGCGGGGCGGTCTGCGAACGTGAATGCATTCAGGCCTGGGTTCACTATGCGCCCGCCGCCAGCGCAAATCAATCGTTCCCGCGCATGGCGCAAGGGATATGACAGGAAGGTGTCAAACCGACCGAAACGCATCACAATCGTTGGGTTGCCTCCAGCGCCGACCTGGGGCTCCAGCCTCTCCAACCCGCGTGCCTTGTGGCGGGTGCACGGCGCCCGCACGGAGGCCGCGTCGCTAAAATCCCTTCCTTCGACCTCGCCACCGGCGGGGCGTCTTGCCCCAACGTCCACCGCGCGCCTGCATTGCGCGAGCGCCTTCCGTACGACCGCCATGACCCAGCCCAGCACCTCTGCACTGCACACCTCCGCCCTGACCTCGCTGCCGCTCCTGGCACGCGGCAAGGTGCGCGACAACTACGCCGTGGGTGACGACCGCATCCTGATGGTGGCCAGCGACCGCCTCTCGGCCTTTGACGTGATCATGGGCGAGCCCATTCCCGGCAAGGGCGAGTTGCTCACCCAGATGGCGCTGTTCTGGTTCGGCAAACTGGGACACATCGTGCCCAACCACCTCACGGGCGAGGCGCCCGAGAGCGTGGTCACGCCCGCGGAGGCCCCCCAGGTGCGGGGCCGCTCCATGCTGGTGCAGCGCCTCAAGCCCATCCCCATCGAAGCCGTGGTGCGCGGCTACCTGGCCGGCAGTGGCTGGAAGGAGTACCAGGAATCGCGCTCCGTCTGCGGCGTGCCGCTGCCGGACGGCCTGACCAATGCCGCCAAGCTGCCGCAGACCATCTACACGCCCGCCGCCAAGGCCGCCATGGGCGAGCACGACGAGAACATCAGCTTTGAGCGCACCGTGGAGATCGTGGGCCTGGATCTGGCCACCAGGATCCGGGACATCTCCATCCAGCTGTACGAGGCCGCCGCCGCCATCGCGCTGGAAAAGGGCATGATCATTGCCGACACCAAGTTCGAGTTCGGCCTGGCGCCCGACGGCACGCTGGTGCTGATGGACGAGGTGCTCACGCCCGACAGCTCGCGCTACTGGCCCGTGGAGGGCTATGCCGAGGCCCTGGCCAAGGGCGAGAACCCCCTCAGCTACGACAAACAGTTCGTGCGCGACTGGCTGGAGCAGGCCCAGGTGGGCGGCAAGCCCTGGAACAAGACCGCCCCCGCGCCGCGCCTGCCGCGCGAGGTGGTGGAAAAGACCGCCGCCAAATACCGCGAAGCGCTGGAGCGCCTGACCGCCTGATTGCTTGCGCGACGCCCCTGGCCGGGGATCGGCCGGGGAGCGCCAACGCTTGCTCAGAACTGGTGGTTCAGCGAGAGCTGGTAGCTGCGCGGCGCGCCGTAGTAGCCCGCGTAGCGCAGGGTGTTGATGTACTTCTGGTCGGTGATGTTGTTCACATTGAAGCGCAGCGTCGTCTTGGGCTGCAGCTGCCATGCGACGAAGGCGTTGAGCACGGCATAGCTGCCCTGGCGCACGGTGAAGCCGCTGGCCTCCATGTTGGAGATCTTGCTCTGCCACCGTGCGCTGGTGCCAAAGGACAGCGCGGGAAGGCTCGGTAGACGCGCCTTGAGCGCGAGATTGGCCGTATGGCGCGGCACCCAGGCGTAGGTGTCGCCGCCATCCGGGCCGGTCAGCTTCAGGGTGGTATAGCCGGCTGTCAGGTCGATATGGTTGTTGAGCCGGCCCACGGCTTCCAGCTCCACGCCGGTGGACTTCACGTCTTCGGGCGCGTAGACCGCCTGGCCATTCTGGTTATAGGTGCCCGTGGGCGTGGCCAGGCCCGACTGTTTGGCCTGGAACACCGCGACCGAGGTCAGCAGGCGCTTGTCCAGCCAGTCGGCTTTCAGGCCCGCCTCGTAGTTGGTGCCCTTGCTAGGGTCGAGATAGCGGTCGTTCGCATCGGCCTGGCTCTGCGGGAAATACAGGTCAGAGTAGCTCACGTAGCCCAGCACGCTGGGCGTGAACTCGAACGTCAGCCCGGTATAAGGGCTGGTCTTGCTGCGTGAAAGGTCGGAGGCCACGCCATAGCTCGTTCCGTCGCGGCTGTATTGCGCGTGATTGACTCCCACCACGGCCTTGAGCCGATCCGTCAGCGTGAACCGCATGGTGCCAAATGCGCGCTGCAGTTTCTGGTTCAGCGTGCTTTCGAGGGCCAATGGGCCCCACTGCGGCTCGGGAACAAGGTTGCCGGGGTACGGGAAGCCCGGCAGCGCGATGGCGCTGCAGGCACTGGCGCCGCAGTCCGACCCGGCGTATCCATTACCCGTGTATTCGCTCTTGGCCCAGCTCACACCGAACAGCGCCTCGTGCTGCCGTCCCAGCATCTCGAAGCGGCCATTGACGGTGGCGGTGGCCAGGTGCGCGTCCATCGTGTCTTTGCCGCCCCACGCATAGCCGACCAGACTGGAGCCCGAGGGAAACGCGTAAAAGAGCTTGCTGTCGTTGTCGATGGCGCGGTAGTTGTAGGCCAGCTTGAGCTGCCAGTCCATGCCGATCTGGTGGGCGTATTCCACGAAGGCCGTCTTGGTCGTGGTGTCCCAGCGGGTCCAGTCCTGCGTCGTGGATGCGTTGCGGCCCCATGCGTTCTGGGTGCCATCGGCATTCATGAAGGTCAGGGCGCCCCACATGTTGCCCGTGGAGTCGGACTGCTGATGGGACAGGCCCAACGTCAACAGGCCGTTGTCGCCCACCTGCCCATCCACAACGCCATAGAGGAACGTGCGCTCGCGGTCGAAACTGCGCAGGTGCGAGCCGCCCTCCTCGCGTGCCGCCACGACCCGGCCCGCCCAGCGGCGATCGGCGGTGAGCGGCCGCGAGTAGTCCGCCTCGACGCGCGTGGTCCCCCAGGACCCATAGCTCAGACCCAATGCGCCCTGCTCCTTGTTGGTGGGACGCTTGCGCACGAAGTTGATCGTGCCCGCCGCATTGCCCCACGCCGGTCAGCAGCCCGTTGGCGCCGCGGATGACTTCAATCTTTTCGTAGCCGAAGGAATCCATGGCGCCGGTGACGATGCCCCAGTCATTGGGCAGGCCGACGCCGTCGATCTGCGTGTTGGCGATGTCAAAGCCGCGCGCGGTGAACGTGGTGCGGTTGGTCTCCCACTCGTCGACGATGATGCCGGTGCTCAATCGCAGCGCTTCGTTGAGATTGCTGGTGCCGAAATCGCGCATTTGCTCGGTGGTCACGATGCTGATGGATTGCGGCGTTTCCTTGATGTCCAGATCCAGCCCGGTCGCCCCGCTGCTCACCCGGTCCTCGCGCTGCTGGACAATCGTCACCTCCTTCAGCGTAGGCTCGACGGGCGCACTCGCCTGGGCCCATGCGGCGCCCATCAAGGGCGGCTGCACGATCAACGTCATGAGTGCGATGGAGCGCACGACGGGGCGGAGGGGATGGGGGTTCATAGACGACAGTTCCCTTGGTTTAAACAAATGGGAATCATTATCATCTCGATTTGTAAAAAACACTGTCGCGCAAATGCCGCGCCTGCCGCGATGCACGCATCAGAACTTCTGTTTTTGTAGCGGCTAGCGCTCACCCACCAAGCGCTAGGGCCTGTTCACACTATTTTTGCCAGATGCGTTGCGATCAAAAAGGGCCAGGCGCAAGGCGCCAAACGAAGCTGGGGTGCTACCCCAGCGAGGCTTGGCAACGCCGCGAATGGCCCTTTTTGATCGCAACCCGGAGGGAACGGAGTGAAAACCGCGCCACGCGTCGTTGCCCTCCTAGCCAAGGCCCCGGCCTTGGCGTCGTCACGCGCCTAGATTGGCGCGGTTTTCACGCCATTCGCACTGGCAAAAATAGTGTGAACAGGCCCTAGAGGCCAATTTCCTTCATGCACCCGCATCAACCACGGCGAACGCCGCGGCATGGGTCGCAGCGCACTCACTGGGGTTGCATGGGGGGCTCGTCGTCCTCGGGCCGCGGCGCACCCCATTCCTCGGCCACGAAGCGCAGCAGGGGCGTGCCGTCCTCGCCGCGCAGCTCCAGCGTCCGGCCTTGCTGCCGGTAATACGCCACCGCGCCCAGGCGCTCGAAGAAGGCCGGCTCCGATCCGCCGCCCGCAAGGCACAGGCGCAGGGATGCGCTCATGCGGGACAGCCGCAGTTGCCCGCCCTCTTGCACGTACTGCCCCACGAAACGGTTGCACCCTCCCGAACCGCTCACGCGCCCCGCATCGCGCTGCAGCACCAGATGGGCCGCGGCCTGCCCCTCGGCCGGCGCGTCCACCGGCGCATCGTCCACCACCTCCACGAGTTTCCAATAGGTCTGGCGCAACGGCACGGATGCGGCCGCCGTGGCTTGCAGCGCTGGCACGCGCGCCAGGATGACGTCCACATGGCGGAAGGCCGGATCGATCAGCACCGGGTGCACGCGGGGTGTGTCCAGCAGCAGGCGCCCCTGCTGCGTGACCGCTGCGCGCACCTCGTAGCGGCCTTGGGCGTGGACGTCTGCCTGGCGGTACGGAATGCGCAGCATGTAGGGCAGCGGGCCGGCCGGGTCGATGCGCTGGCGGCCCAGCACCCGCGGCGGATAGCCCTCGCGCGTCACGTCCACGAGCGCTGCCTCGAACAGCGCGTCGGGCGGCACGTAGAGCCGCTCGCGCGAGATCACGGTGCCGGATATCTGCGCATCGGGCCCCGGGGCCGTGGCGCAGCCGGCCAGCCACGCGGCGGCCAGCAGCAGCGCCGCCCGCCCGGCCGCGTGCAACGGCTGCAGTCCCGCCACCGCGCGCCCGCCCCCGGCGTGGGTCAGCTCAGCACCACGCTGGACAAGCGCCGCCGGTAGCTGGCCACCACCGGGTCCTCGGGCGGGATCTGCCCGTCGGCCACCTTGACCTTCGGGGGCTCGATGATCTCCAGCACGGCCACGTAGGCCTTGCGCGCGGCATCGTCGTTCCAGGCCTTGTCGCGCATGAGAATTTCCAGCAGCTCGTCCATGGCCTCCTGCCAGCGCTGCTGGGCCATGAGCCAGCGTGCGCGTGCAAAGCGCGTCTCGAAGTCGCGCTTGTTGGCCGCAATCTTTGCATCAAATTCGGCTCCAGCGCCCGCCCCATAAGCGCTAGAAGCTACGAAATCAAGAGCATCCATCCACGCCTTGAGCGCCCCCAGGCGGCGCGAGACCTCGGCCTTGGCGATGACCGGCGCGAAGGCCACCTTGGCGTCGTCTTCGCGGCCCAGCTGCAGCAGCAGCTTGACGTAGTCAAAGCGCGCGTCGTCGTTGGCCGGGTCGGTGGCGACGGCGTGCTGCAGCTTTTCCAGTGCACCCTCGGTATCGCCCTCGGCGAGCGCATCCAGGGCTTCCTCTTCCTGCTCCTCGGCCTGCAGCTCCTCGGCGCTGGGCACATGCTTGTCCAGGAAGGCGCGCAGTTGGCTCTCGGGTTGGGCGCCCATGAAGCCATCCACGGGCTGGCCATTCATCATCAGCACGCAGGTGGGAATGCTGCGGATGCCGAACATGGCAGCCAGTTGCTGCTCCTGGTCGGAGTCGATCTTGGCCAGGGTGAAGCGGCCGGCGTATTCCACCTCCAGCTTCTCCAGCACCGGTCCCAGCGTCTTGCAGGGGCCGCACCAGGGTGCCCAGAAGTCCACCAGCACGGGCACTTGCATCGAGGCGGCAACCACCTCGGTTTCAAAATTCTCTAGGGTGACGTCGATCATGTGTAGCGGTCCCGGTAGTGCGGCGCACGGCGCCGGTCAATGGTGACGGGGATTCTGCGGCAATTTCGCGCGCCACAGGTACAAGCCCGCAGGGCCCCTTGTAGTAGCGGGTTAATACCTGCCGCGCCTGCAGGCTGCCCACAATGGTCTGTACCCCAGCCACCCACAGCAAAGGAGACCCCCATGGCAGGCAAGAAGATTCTGATGATCTGCGGCGACTACTGCGAGGACTACGAGACCATGGTGCCGTTCCAGGCGCTGCAGGCCGTGGGCCACACGGTGCATGCGGTCTGCCCGGGCAAGAAAGCGGGCGACCACATCAAGACGGCCATCCACGACTTCGAGGGCGCACAGACCTACAGCGAGAAGCCCGGCCACAACTTCACCCTGAACGCCACGTTCGCAGACGTCCAGGCGCAAAGCTACGACGCGCTGGTGATCCCCGGCGGGCGCGGCCCCGAGTACCTGCGCAACGACGCCGCCGTGTGCGCCGCCGTGCGCCATTTCTTCGAGGCGGGCAAGCCCGTGGCCGCCGTGTGCCACGGCGCGCAACTGCTGGCCGGGGCTGGCGTGCTCAAGGGCCGCACCTGCTCGGCCTACCCCGCCTGCCGCGCCGAAGTGGAACTGGCCGGCGGCCGTTACGCCGACATTCCCGTGGACCAGGCGCACACCGAGGGCAACCTGGTCAGCGCGCCCGCGTGGCCCGCGCACCCCGCGTGGATCGCGCAGTTCCTGGCGCTGCTGGGCACGCGCATCACGCTCTGAAGGCAAAAGGGCCGCAGCGCTCACCCATCAAGCGCAAGCAGCTATCACTTTGAAAGCACCTACCTCCTGACTTGACGGCGCCGGCGGCGGGCCGCACCATGGCCCGCCGTCCCCACGCCCGAAGGAGTTCCGCCGTGTGCCAGGTCTTCATCAGCGCCGATCCGCAGCTCTACGCCTACCGCGCCCGCTCCGTGCGGCTGCACGGGGTGGCCACGAGCATCCGGCTGGAGAACCTGTTCTGGCAGGTGCTGCAGGAGATCGCCGCGCGCGACGGCTACAGCCTGGCCCAGCTGTGCACCAAGCTCTACGACGAGCTGGTGGCCGAGCACGGCGCGGTGGACAACTTCACCTCGTTCCTGCGCGTGTGCTGCACGCGCTACCTGGCGCTGCAGCTGTCCGGCGAGATTCCGCGCGACGCGCGCGTGCCCGTCCGCTCGATCACGCTGGGCGCCAGCGCCGCCCTGCTGGCGCATTGACCCCCGGGCGCGCGCACAAAAAGTAAAATCGCGGGCTTCACCCCCGGCGAGCGCACCGCGCGCACCCCCACATGAACCCCATCCAGATCGGCGTGGTCATGGGCTCCAGCAGCGACTGGGAGACCATGCAGCACGCAGTTGCCATCCTCCAGCAATTCGGCATCGCGCACGAGGCGCAGGTGGTCTCCGCCCACCGCATGCCCGACGACATGTTCCGCTACGCCGAGGCCGCGGCCGGCCGGGGCCTGAAGGCCATCATCGCGGGCGCGGGCGGCGCCGCGCACCTGCCCGGCATGATCGCCGCCAAGACCACCGTGCCGGTGCTGGGCGTGCCGGTCGCCAGCCGCCACCTGCAGGGAGTGGACTCGCTGCACTCCATCGTGCAGATGCCCAAGGGCGTGCCCGTGGCCACGTTCGCCATCGGCGCGGCCGGCGCGGCCAACGCGGCGCTGTTCGCCGTGGCGCTGCTGGCCAACGAGAACCCGGCGCTGCGCGAGCAGCTGGACGCCTTCCGCGCCGAGCAGACCGCCGCCGCGCGCGCCATGACGCTGCCGCCGGTGTCCGCATGAACGAGCGCCAGACCGTGATCCTGCCCGGCGCCACGCTGGGCGTGCTGGGCGGCGGGCAACTGGGGCGCATGTTCGTGCACGCCGCCCAGGCCATGGGCTACTTCACCGCGGTGCTGGACGAGGACGCGGCCAGCCCCGCCGGCCTGGTGAGCCACCACCACATCCGCACCGGCTACGAAGACCCGCAGGGCCTGGCCACGCTGGCCCGCGCCTGCGACGCCGTGACCACCGAGTTTGAAAACGTGCCCGCCGCCGCGCTGGACACCCTGGCGCGCAGCCTGCCGGTGTCGCCCGCCGGCAGCGCCGTGGCCATCGCCCAGGACCGCGCGCGCGAAAAGGCGCACTTCGTGCAGTGCGGCGTGCCCGTGGCGCCGCATGCAGTGATCGAAACCGCCGCGCAGCTCGCCGCCGTTCCCGCTGATCTGCTGCCGGGCATTCTGAAAACCGCCCGCATGGGCTACGACGGCAAGGGCCAGGTGCGCGTGGCCACGCCCGCCGAGTTGGCCGGCGCCTGGGAGCAACTGGGCCGCGTCCCCTGCGTGCTGGAAAAGATGCTGCCGCTGGCGCACGAGTGCTCCGTCATCGTCGCGCGCGGGCGTGACGGCACCGTGGTGCACCTGCCCGTGCAGCGCAACCTGCACCGGGACGGCATCCTGGCCGTGACCGAGGTCTACGAAGGAAATCTGCCTCCAGCGCAGACCAGTCAAGCGCTGATAGCTGCGAAATCAGTAGCAGACGGTCTGAACTACGTGGGCGTGCTGTGCGTGGAGTTCTTCGTGCTGCAGGACGGCACGTTGGTGGTCAACGAGATCGCCCCGCGCCCGCACAACAGCGGCCACTACAGCCAGAACGCGTGCGACGTCTCGCAGTTCGAGCTGCAGGTGCGCTGCATGACCGGCCTGCCGCTGGTCCAGCCGCGCCTGCACAGCCCCGCCATCATGCTCAATCTGCTGGGCGACCTGTGGTTCACGGGGGACCAGCCCGTGGCGCCGACTGCCCCCGCGTGGGATGCGGTGCTGGCCCTGCCGGGCTGCCACCTGCACCTGTACGGCAAGGTGGAGGCCAAGCGCGGCCGCAAGATGGGCCACTTGAACATCACCGGCACCACGCCCGAGGCGGTGCGCGCCACGGCGCTGCAGGCGGCGGCCCTCCTCGGCATCGCGCCGTTCTGAACGAGGCCCGCATGATTCTGGATGGACGCCTGGACGCCTCGGTGCAGGCCGCCGCGCAGGCCCTGGCGCGCGGCGAACTGCTGGGCCTGCCCACCGAGACGGTATACGGCCTGGCGGCCGACGCCGACAACGACGCGGCCGTGGCGCAGATCTTTGCCGCCAAGGGGCGCCCCGCCAACCACCCGCTGATCGTGCACGTGGCCGACGCCGCGGCCATCACCCGCTACGCCAAGGAAGTGCCGCTGTTCGCGCAGCAACTCATCGACGCCTTCTGGCCCGGCCCGCTCACGCTCATCCTGCCGCGCCTGCCCCACGCCGCCGTGGCCTCCACGGGCGGGCAGGACAGCGTGGGCCTGCGCTGCCCCGCGCACCCCGTGGCCCATGCGGTGCTGCAAGCCTGCCAGCGGCTGGAGCCCCCCGTGTGGGGCGTGGCCGCGCCCAGCGCCAACCATTTCGGCCGCGTGAGCCCGACCACCGCGCAGCATGTGGCCGAGGAATTCGGCGACGACCTGCTGGTGCTGGACGGCGGCGCCTGCACCGTCGGCATCGAGTCCACCATCATCGACTGCACGCGCGGCGTGCCCGTGCTGCTGCGCCCCGGCGCCATCTCGCGCGAGGACGTGCAGCGCGCCTGCGGCCAACGGCCGCTATCGAAAGAAGAGCTGCCAGCACTGACCCCACGGGCTTCAGGCACACTTTTAGCCCATTACGCCCCAACGGCGCGCGTGCGCCTGATGGACGCCAAACAGCTGCAGGCCGGACTGGATGTGCTGGGGGCGGACGCGGCCCACATCGCCGTGTATGCACGCGCGCCGCTGCGCGCGGCGTCGTCGAAGATCCTTGTGCGGCGCATGCCCGATGACGCCGCCGCCACCGCGCAGCAGCTGTTCGCCGCGCTGCGCGGCTTCGACGAGGCCGGGGTGAAGCTGATCTGGATCGAAACGCCGCCCGATGCGCCCGCATGGGAAGGCGTGCGCGACCGCCTGCAGCGCGCCGCGGCCGCGGGCTGACGCGCCTACATCAAGCTACAAGCCTTGTCCGCACCCTCGTTACACTCTCGCCCACTTCAATCGGAGAAATACATGGCAGCAAATTGGATGCGCCGCACTTTCGTGGCCGCCGCCTGTGCATCGGCCGCGCTGCTCGCGGCCTGCGGTTCCAGCAGCACTGAATCGGCAATCTCGCCCCAGCGCTTCATCGCCTTCGGCGACGGCCTGGCCGACGTGGGCCAGAAGGGCTCCAGCTACACGATCAACGACGGCAGCATCAACAACTGGATGCTGCGCATCTCCTCCAACTACGGCGGCACCTTGAAGCCCGTGTCGGCAGGCGGCTTGAGCTACGCGCAGGGCAATGCCCGCGTGACGGCCACCCCCGACGCCGCCGGCAACGCCGCCACCCCCACGGTCACGCAGCAGATCGACCAGTTCCTGGCTGCCAACAAGTTTGCCGACACCGATCTGGTGATGCTGAGCGCCGGCGTGAGCGACATCATCGCCGGCATGGCCGCGGTGCAGGCCGGAACGCTCACCGAAGAGCAGTACGTGGCCGCCGCTGGCAAGGCGGGCCAAGAGCTGGCCGCGCAAGTGCGCCGCCTGTCGGACGCGGGCGCCAAGCACATCCTGATGACCGGCACCTACGACCTGAGCCGCACACCCTGGGCCAAGGCCATCAAGAAGGAAAGCCTCATCAGCAGCGCCAGCCGCCGCTTCAATGACGACCTGCTGGTCAACATCGTGGACATGGGCAAGACCGTGCTCTACGTGGACGTGGCCTACTACGTGAACCTGTTCGAGGGATCGCCCGGCGGGTACGGCTTCACCGACAGCAGCACACCCGTGTGCACGTCGGTGGACGCAGGCCCGGGCATCGGCATCGGCGCGGGCGAGGTGAACTCCGCGCTGTGCACCACCGCCACGCTGCTGCCCAACGCCAACCCGGACCGCTTCCTGTTCGCCGACAAGGTGTACATCACTCCGGCCGCGCACCGCGAATTCGGCAACTACGCCTACGACCGCCTGCGCAACCGCTGGTAAGCAAGCACGCCGCCCGCGGGGCACCCGCCGGCGGCCACACCGGTGCTGCGCCGGCCAGCCACGGGGGCGCATCCGCCCCCGTTCGCTCCCCTGATCGTCAGAGCCCCCAAAAAAAGAGGCCAGCTCCGCAAGGAGCCGGCCTTTCTCAAGCCTCGGAGACGAAAACCTGGGGCACTTCGCGCACCCCGCGGCGCGCCCCCTCCCTCGGCGCCTGGGGCGCTCTCAGAACCGGTAGCCCACCCCCACCGCCACCACGTTGGGGTTCAGCCGCATGCCGATGCTCTGGCCGCTGGACAAGTGGGCCGTGGTCTTGAGGAAGCTCTTGTAGGATGGACACGGGCGAGGTAGGCGCCGTGAAGTTGTTGATGCGCCCGCCGCCTACCGCGTAGTTGGTGCAATCGGTCTTGGCGCTGAAGCTGCCCCCCCGCGGACACATAGTGCGGGCACAGCGTGCGGCCATAACTGGCGGCCACGCGCTCGGGCCAGATGGCCGTGGAGCCCGCGCCCGTGGGGGCCGTGCCCTGGACCGTGAACTTCAGCCCGAAGGTGCCGCTGTCCGCCAGGCTGTCACCCATCACCTTGACTGCGGTGACCGCCGTGGCGGGCGTGTGTCGGCGCCGCCGCCCCCGCAGGCCGCCAGAACGGCGGCGGAAACGGCAACGGCGACCCACTGCATGCGTGGTTTCATCAGGAACTCCTGTTATGAATAGAACGAACGTTCGTTTTTTTCAGGAGTATTACCGATGAAGCGCGAGAGGCCGTCTGCGGGTAAATACCAACATCGGAGGCATCCCGTCGCGCCGCGCGGGCGGCACGACACGTCTGCCGGTGGGCCGGCCCGGGCGTTCGATGGCGGACGGCGGCTGCGCCGCCTCAGCGGTCGCTCGCGGCCCAGTCCACCAGCGCGTCCAGGGCCGGGCGTGCCGCGGAGGCATTCGGGTGGTTGACGAAGCCCACCAGCACATAGCGCCGGCCGCCCGCGGCATGCACATAGCCGGCCAGCGCCACCACGTCGCGCAGCGCACCCGTCTTGAGGTGCGCGAAGCCCGCAGCCTGGCCCTGGCGGCGGCGCAGCGTCCCGTCCACCCCGGCAATGGGCAGCGATGCCATGAATTCCGGCATCACCGGCGACGCCCAGGCGTGCTGCAGCATGCGCGCAAGCGCCCGCGCGTTCACGCGCGCCTCACGGCTCAAGCCGGCGCCGTTGTCCACCACCGGCATCTCGGCGGCGCCCAGGCGCTGGCGCCACCACTGTGCGAGCACGCTGCGCGCCTGGTCGAAGCTGCCTGCGCCGGCTTTTTGCAGCCCCAGCGTCAAAAACACCTGCTGCGTCATGACGTTGTTGCTGTACTTGTTGATGTCGCGCACCACCTCCGACAACGGCGGCGAGGTACTGCCGAATGCCGGCGCCAGCCCCGCGGGCACCTTGCCGTCGCGCACGCGGCCGGTGAGCTTGCCGCCCAGTTCGCGCCACATGCCTTCCACCGCGCGCGCCGCATAGCCGCCCGGGTCGGCCGGTGCGATGGACCACTCGCGTTCGCCGCAGGCCGCCGGGTACACGCCCTGGAAGGCGATGCGCGCAGGGTCCGCGAAATCCGCCCGCAGCCCTGCACGCCAATCGCCGCAGGACGCGCCCTGCGCCGCCAGCGGCACGGTGGCGGGCAGTTCCACCTGGGCCAGCGGCGGCTCATAGCGCAGCCGCGCCACGCCGGCCGCCAGATCCGGCACGAAGCCGATGGACACCGCCTTGTAGTTGAGCAGCAGCGCGTCGGGCGCCGCGTTGTAGGGGCGCCAGGGCTCGCCGTCGAACAGCGCCGGATCGTGCGCCGGCAGCGCGAAGGCGCTGCGGTCCAACACGATGTCGCCCAGGATCACCTCGACCCCCGTCGCACGCAGGCGGCGCATGAGCAACCACAGGCGCTCCACCACCAGCTTGGGGTCGCCCTGCCCCTTGATGTACACGTTGCCGCGCAGGCTGCCGCCCTGGGGCGCGGCGTCCAGGTACACGGGCGTCTCCCAGGTGAATGCCGGCCCCAGCAGGTCCAGCGCCGCATACGTCGTGACCAGCTTCATGACCGAGGCCGGGTTGGCGGGCGCATCGGCGCGGTGGGCCAGGCGCGGCTGGCGCCCCTCGACCTCCACCACCAAGGCGGAGAGTGCTTCGCGGGGCACCTTGGCGCGCTGCAGCGCGGCCTCGACCGAAGGGGGCAAGGTCGATGCATCGGCGGGCACAGGCTGGGCGCCCGCCCAGGGCGTCAGGAAGGCCAGGGCCAGCGCCCACCCGGCCGCACAGCGCAGGCGGCGGGCCTGCCCAAGGAAAGAAAACGACATGGCGGCGAGTTTAGGGGGCGCCATGGCCGCCCGCCCCGCCATGGCTTGGCGCGCAGCCGATAATCACGCCCTCCATGAACCTGCTTGCCTTCGACACCAGTACCGACGCGCTGTCCATCGCCGTGCAACACGGCGCGCGCGTGTGGCAGCACAGCGGCGCCGGCGGCGCCCAGGCCTCGGCCACGCTGATCCCGGCCATCCGCGACTTGCTGGCGCAGGCCGGACTGTCGTTCGATCAGCTGGATGCCGTGGTGTTCGGGCGCGGCCCGGGCTCGTTCACGGGGCTGCGCACCGCGTGCGCGGTGGCCCAGGGCCTGGCCTTTGGCGCGCGCGGCGGGCAGGGCGTGCCCGTGCTGCCGGTGGACACGCTGCTCGCCGTGGCCGAAGATGCCCGCGCGCAGCACGGCTGCACGCGGGTGGTGGCGACGCTGGACGCCCGCATGAACGAGGTCTACGCGGCACCCTTTGAGTGGCAGGCCGACGGCCGCTGGCAGGTGCCGCAGGACTTCCAGCTGCTGGCGCCCGAGGCCCTGGCCGTGCCGGATGGCTGGACGGTCGCCGGCAATGCCCGCGCCGCCTACGGCGAGCGCCTCGCGCCGCAGGCCCCGCACATGCACGCCCTGCCTACGGCGGCGGCCCTGCTGCGGCTGGCACCGGCGCTGCTGGCGGCGGGCGCGGGCGTGGCGGCCGACGCAGCGCTGCCGCGCTACATCCGCGATAAAGTGGCGCAAACCACCGCCGAGCGAGAAGCCGCCCGCCAGGCCGCGCCGGCCCCCCAGACATGAGCGCCATCGTCCAGCCCCCCCACGCCTTCGAGGCCGCCTTCGAGCCGCTGACGCCCGCGCGGCTGGATGCGCTCCTGGCCATCGAGAACAGCGCCTATAGCCATCCCTGGACACGCGGCAACTTCATCGACGCCATGGCCGCCGGCTACCAGGCCCAGTTGCTCGTGGCCGATGGACAGATCCTGGGCTACTTCGTCGCCATGCGCGGCGTGGACGAGGTGCACCTGCTCAACATCACCGTGGCGCCCGCCTTCCAGCGCCAGGGCTGGGCCCATGTGATGCTGGACGCGCTGGCCGTGTGGGCGCGCGGCCAGGGCGCGCAATGGCTGTGGCTGGAGGTGCGCGCGAGCAACGAGCGCGCGCGGCGCATCTATGAAGTCCACGGCTACCGCCGTGTGGGCGAGCGCAAGCGCTACTACCCCGCCGCGGACGGCGAGCGCGAGGACGCCGTGGTGATGAGCCTGCTGCTATGAGCCTGTCCCTGGACGCGCGCCAACGCGCCATGCTGCAAGAGATGGGCGTCACCGTCTGGGCGCCGCCGCCGGCACGCCCGCTGCCGCCCCCAGTGGCCGCGCCTGCGCAAGCGGAAGCGGAAGCGGCCATCGCATCCGCCGCCGCGCCCACGCCAGTGCTGCACGCGCAACCTACGCCAGCCGCCCCGCGCCAGCCCGCGCATGCCGCTGCCCCTGCCGCACCCGCGTCCGAGCCGCGCACGGCCGGCGCCGCGCCCACCGGCCTGCTGCTGCGCGCGCCCGTGGCGCTGTACCCGCAGGCCGACCCCCAGGCCGTTGCGCCCGAGCTGGGCGCCGGCTGGCTGGTGGTGCTGGAAAGCCCCACGCCGGCCGAGCCGCTGGCGGGCGACAGCGGCCGCCTGCTGGACAACATGCTGCGCGCCATGCGCCTGCACCGGCACCCGCGCACCTTCGTCGCCACGCTGAACCGGCACGCGCCGGGCCTGACCGCCGAGGGGTTGGAGCCCGCCGCCGGCCTGCAACAGGCGCTGCAGACGCTGCGCCCCTCCCTGGTGCTGGTGCTGGGCCTGGGCGCGGCGCGCGTGGTGCTGGGCAGCCGCGAGCCCCTGGGGCGCCTGCGCGCCACCGCGCACCACCTGCCAGACGGCACGCCCGCCGTGGTGAGCTACGACCCGGCCTACCTGCTGCGCGCACCCGATGCCAAGGCCGCCGCCTGGGCCGACCTGTGCCGGGCGCTGGCCCTGGTGCGGCGCAGCACCGCACCCTGACCCGCCGCGACCGAACGGCCCGCCCGGCACGCGCCTGGCGGGGTACGGCGCGCACCCCATACCCGACGCGGGTTTCCCCTCTGCAAGTCCCCTCCCCTGGGCTGCCTACAATACCTATGCAAATCTTTTCATAGGCAAGGCGTCCCCTGCCCTGGGCGCCGGTACCCAAGGAGACATTCATGCAAAAGGTGTTGCACATCAACGCCGACAAGTGCACCGGCTGCCTGCAGTGCGAGATGGCCTGCTCTTTCGAGAACTACGGCGTCTACGCCACCGCCAAATCGCGCATCAAGGTGTTCGACTTCCACACCACGGGCAAGAAGGTGCCCTACACCTGCACCCAGTGCGACGAGGCCTGGTGCCTGCACGCCTGCCCGGTGGAGGCGATCACGGTGGACAAGCTGAGCGGCGCCAAGATCGTGTCCGAGTCCACCTGCGTGGGCTGCAAGGTCTGCACCATCGCCTGCCCCTTCGGCACCATCAACTACGTGGCCGACACGGGCAAGGTGCAAAAGTGCGACCTGTGCCACGACCGCGCCGAGGGCCCGGCCTGCGTGGAGGCCTGCCCGACCACGGCCATCACCTACATCGACGCCAACTGGACCGGCCTGGAGCGCATGAAGCAGTGGGCCGACAAGCTGGGCAATCAAGCCAATCAGCCCGCTGGCGCTTGACCACCAAGCGCTAGCAGCTATCAATCAAGGAGCACACATCATGTCCTGGGCTGGCAAGATTCTGCGCGTCAACCTGAGCGCGGGCACCGTTACCCCCGAGCCGCTGAACATGGACTGGGCACGCCAGTACCTGGGTTCGCGCGGCCTGGGCACCAAGTACCTGGTCAGCGAGATCGACCCCCAGGTCGACCCGCTGTCGCCGGACAACAAGATCATCTGGGCCACGGGTCCGCTCACGGGCACCATGGCCTCCACGGGCGGGCGCTACACCGTCATCACCAAGGGGCCGCTCACCGGCGCCATCGCCTGCTCCAACTCGGGCGGCTACTGGGGTGCCGAGCTGAAGATGGCCGGCTGGGACATGGTCATCTTCGAGGGCAAGTCCCCCAAGCCCGTGTACCTGTACATCAACGACGACGTGGCCGAGCTGCGCGACGCCGCCGACATCTGGGGCAAGAGCGTGTGGGAGACCGAGGAGCACCTCAAGACCACGCTGCAGGACCCGCTCACGCGCATCTCCGGCATCGGCCGCGCGGGCGAGAACCAGGTACTGTTCGCCGCAGTGGTCAATGACCTGCACCGCGCCGCGGGCCGCTCGGGCGTGGGCGCGGTCATGGGCAGCAAGAACCTCAAGGCCATCGCCGTGCGCGGCACCAAGGGCGTGGGCAACATCCGCGATCCCAAGGCCTTCATGGCCGAGACCTTCGCGCGCAAGAAGATCCTGCACGACAACGCCGTCACCGGCCAGGGCCTGCCCACCTACGGCACGCAGGTGCTGATGAACGTGATCAACGAGGTGGGCGCCCTGCCCACGCGCAACCACCGCGACGTGCAGTTCGAAGGCGCCAAGGACATCTCCGCCGAGGCCATGGCCACGCCGCGCGCCAGCGACGGCAAGAAGCACCTGGTGACCAACCAGGCGTGCTTTGGCTGCACCATCGCCTGCGGGCGCATCAGCAAGATCGACGAGACGCACTTCACGGTGGTCAACAAGCCGCAGTACTGGGGCGCCAGCGGCGGCCTGGAATACGAGGCCGCCTGGGCCCTGGGTGCGGCCAACGGCGTGAACGACCTGGAATGCCTGCAGTACGTGAACCTGCTGTGCAACGAGCAGGGGATCGACCCCATCAGCTTCGGCGCCACCGTGGGCGCGGTGATGGAGCTGTACGAAATGGGCGTGCTCACCCGCGAGCAGATCGGCATCGAGGCGCCCTTCGGCTCGGCCAAGGCGCTGGCCTTTCTGGCCGAAGAAACCATCCACGGCCGCGGCTTTGGCAAGGAGGTGGGGCAGGGCTCCAAGCGCCTGTGCACCAAGTACGGCCATCCTGATTTGTCCATGTCCTCCAAGGGCCAGGAGTTCCCCGCCTACGACGGCCGCGCCATCCAGGGCATCGGCCTGGCCTACGCCACCAGCAACCGCGGCGGCTGCCACCTGCGCGGCTACACCATCGCGTCCGAGATCCTGGGCATCCCCGTCAAGACCGAGCCCACGGCCACCGAGGGCAAGCCCGAACTGGTCAAGGCCTTCCAGGATGCGACGGCGGCGTTTGACTCGGCGGGCGTATGCGTCTTCACCACCTTCGCCTGGAGCCTGCCCGACCTCGCCCCCCAACTGCAGGCGGCGTGCGACGAAGGCTTCACGGTGCCGGAGCTGGAGAAGATCGGCGAGCGCATCTGGAACATGGAGCGCGAGTTCAACAACGCCGCCGGCTTCACCAAGGCCGACGACAGCCTGCCCCGGCGCCTGCTGACCGAGGCGGCCAAGACCGGCGGCTCCAAGGGCACGGTGAGCCACCTGCCGGAGATGCTGCCCAAGTACTACGCCGTGCGCGGCTGGGACCCCGAAGGCCGGCCCACACCCGAGACGCGCGCGCGCCTGGGACTGTGAGGCCATCTGCCGCGGGCCACGGCAGGGGCCCGCCCGCGGCGCAAGGATAAAAGGCAAATCGGCATGCAGCGCTTACCTATCCTGCGTTAGCAGCTATCAATACTGTAGCAACCGAGCATCCCTATGCACCACCTGATCCTCGGGGCCGGCCCGGCCGGCGTCATCGCCGCGGAAACCCTGCGCAAGCATGCGCCGGGCGACCGCATCACCCTCGTGGGCGACGAGGCCGAGCCGCCCTACTCGCGCATGGCCATCCCCTACCTGCTGGTGGGCGACATCGACGAGCGCGGCACCTACCTGCGCAAGCGCGCCGACCACTTCGCACAGCAGCGCATCGACCGCCTGAGCGCGCGCGCCGCGGGCGTGGATGTGCAGGCCCGCACCGTCGCGCTGGAGGGTGGCGTCACGCTGGCTTTCGACCGGCTGCTCATCGCCACCGGCTCCCACCCCGTGCGCCCGCCCATCCCCGGGCTGGACCTGCCGGGCGTGCAGACCTGCTGGACGCTGGCCGATGCCCGTGCCATCGCCGCGCGCGCCCGGCCCGGCGCGCGCGTGCTGCAAATGGGCGCGGGCTTCATCGGCTGCATCATCATGGAGGCGTTGCAAAAGCGCGGCGTGCAGCTCAGCGTGGTCGAGATGGGCGACCGCATGGTCCCGCGCATGATGGGCGCGGTGGCCGGCGGCATGATCCGCGACTGGTGCGAGCGCCAGGGCGTGCAGGTGTTCACGGGCCACAAGGTCGAGCGCATCGACCGCGCACAAGGTGAAGGCAGCGGCGACGCGCTGCGCGTGCACCTGTCGGGCGGCAGGGTGCTGGATGCCGACCTCGTCATCAGCGCCACGGGCGTGCGCCCGGCCATCGGCTTTCTGGCGGGCAGTGGCGTCACCTGCCTGCAGGGCGTGTTGACCGACGAGCGCATGCAGACCAACGTGCCCGGCATCTATGCCGCGGGCGACTGCGCCGAGGCGTTCGACCCCTTCACGCGCAAGACCGTGGTCAGCGCCATCCAGCCCAACGCGGCCGAGCAGGCGCGCGTGGCGGCGCTCAACATGCTGGGGCTTCCCGCGGCGCTGGCGGCGGTCACCCAGATCAACGTGCTGGACACGCTGGGGCTCATCTCCACCAGCTTCGGCAACTGGCAGGGCGTGCCCGGCGGCGAACAGGTGGCGCTGACCGACGCGGCGGCCGGCAAACACCTGAGCCTGCAGTTCGAGGGCGACCGGCTCATCGGCTGCAACTCCGTGGGCATGACGCAGCACGTGGGCGCCATGCGCGGCCTGGTGGAAGGCCAGGTGCGCCTGGGCCCCTGGAAGGAACACCTGCGCCGCGACCCCACGCGGCTGATGGAGGCCTACCTGGCCTGCGCCCAGGCGCAGGGGCGCTGGAGTGGCGCGCAGGACGCGCGCCGGCGCTGAGGCCAGGGGGTTTGCTATGTTAAGAATAGCTGCCAGCGCTCCCCCCATAAGCGCCAACGGCTGATTTGGCATGAAAACCGGATAGGCACATGCGCATCACTTTCAAGCTCTTTGCCTCGCTCACCGACTACCTGCCGCCCGAGGTGCGCCCAGGCAACCAGATGGCGCTGGAAGTCGCCCCCACGCAGAGCATCAGCCAGATCATCGCGCCTTTCCGGCTGCCGCCGGACATGGTGCACCTGGTGCTGGTCAACGGCCGCTACATCGCCCCCGCGGCGCGCGCCACCACCACGCTGCACGAGGGCGACGCGCTCGCCATCTGGCCGCCGATCGCCGGCGGCTGAATCGCAGCCTCCTACCCTCCCCGCACCTTTTGAGCGATTGGCCTGACCACTTCACGCGCGACATGAGCTGCGCGCCCGCCGAATGGCAGCGGCTGCTGCAGCGGGCGCTGGTGGGCCATGACTGGGCCGCACAGGGCGACGCCCAGGTACGCATCGCGCTCGCGGGGGGCGCGCTCACGCTGCACTGGGCGCCGGGACCTGCGCGCCAGATCGCGCTGCTGCGCCTGCCCACGCTGCACCTGCACTTCGCGTTCGACGGCGTCCCGCCCGCCGAGCGCCAGGCTTTCATGCGGCACCTGGACCTGCACACGCACCGCGGCGGGGGGTGATGCGGTGCGGCGCCTTTCCCCCGAAAAGGCGCCAAGAACGTGTCATGCGGCGGTGCTTCCATTGGGGAGCGGATGCGATAATTCCCGTCTTGCACAACGTATGGAGACAGCTCCGTGGAAACCTACCCTAGTTGGTAGCTTTCAGCCTCCCGGCCCATTGACATGCCGAAGGGACTGAAAGCGCCCCCCGCCCCTTTTGCAGACGCCACAAGACAACCGGGAGAGTGAGCCATGCTCAACATCTTTACGCTCGCCAACGGCCGGCTCGTCCAGGAAGAAATCGAGTCCCTGGAAGAGTTGGCGCGCTTTCAGCCGATCTGGGTGGACCTGGAGTCCCCCACGCTGGAAGAAAAGCGCTGGATCAAGCAGCACTACGGCCTGTCCATCCCCGAAGATGCGATGGACGAGGACATCGAAGAGTCCGCGCGCTTTTACGAGGAAGACAACGGCGAGCTGCACATCCGCAGCGACTTTCTGGTGGATGTGTACGACAAGCCGCGCTCGGCGCGCGTGGCCTTCATCCTGAACCTGGTCAACGACGAGCTCAAAAGCAAGGGCGTGCTGTTTTCCATCCACGATGAGAGCATTCCGGTCTTTCGCCTGCTGCGCATGCGCGCGCGGCGCGCGCCGGGCCTGATCGACGATGCCAAAGAGGTGCTGCTGAGCCTGTTTGACACCGACGCCGAATACTCCGCCGACACGCTGGAAGGCATCTACGACGACCTGGAGCAGGTCAGCACCCAGGTGCTGGCGGGCAACGTGACCGACGCACGCGCCAGCGAGGTGCTGGCGGCCATTGCGCGTCAGGAGGACCTGAACGGCCGCATCCGCCGCAACGTGATGGACACGCGCCGCGCGGTGAGCTTCATGATGCGCAGCCGCATGCTCAGCTCCGAGCAGTTCGAGGACGCGCGCCAGATCCTGCGCGACATCGAGTCGCTGGACAGCCACACGGCCTTCCTGTTCGACAAGATCAACTTCCTGATGGACGCCACGGTCGGTTTCATCAACATCAACCAGAACAAGATCATCAAGATCTTCTCCGTGGCCAGCGTGGCGCTGCTGCCGCCGACGCTGATCGCCAGCGTCTACGGCATGAACTTCAAGTTCATGCCCGAGCTGGACTGGCAGTACGGCTACCCCTACGTGCTGGCGCTGATGGTGGCCAGCGCGCTGGGGCCGATGCTGTACTTCCGCAAGCGGGGCTGGTTGAAATAAGTACATCCCCCTGAGCGGCTGCGCCGCTTCCCCCTTCTCTCGCATCGCTGCGCGCTGCGGGAAGGGGGACGACGCCGGTGGCCTGGCAAAGCCAGTTCCACGGCGTCCGCTGGGGTGGCCTGCTCCGCGGCCATCGGATGGATAAGGGCGCGCCAATTTCAAACATAATCGGCCTCTGGCGCCTACGCATCAAGCGCTAGCAGCTCTTATTTTGGGAGCATTTGCACGAAGCGCTGCACGATGTGGTCCGCATAGCGGCTGGCCACGTTCTGCACGAAGTGGGCGAAGTCGACATGCGCACTGTCGTCCGCGCGGTCGGAGATGGTGCGCACCGCCGCAAACGGCAGGCCGTAGTCGCGGCAGACCTGGGCCACGGCGGCGCCTTCCATCTCCACGGCCAGCACGTCGTGGTCCGACGCCAGCAGCGCCGCGCGCAACGCGCTGGATTCCTGCGCCGTGGAGACGAAGCGGTCGCCGCTGGCCATCAGGCCGTGGTGCACCTGCGGGGCGCGCGCAGCGTTGGGAAGATCAGCAACAAAATGGGCTCCAGCGTCCGCCAGGTAAGCGCGAGCAGCTTCCAAAAGCAGAGCATTCAGCGCCGCATCGCAGTCCATGCGCGCACGGCCGTAGCCCGGCACTTCCCAGCGCGGGAAGATGGGCGAGGCATCAAAGTCATGCTGCAGGTAGTCCTGCGCGACCACCACATCGCCCACTTGCACGCCCTCACCCACGCCGCCGGCCACGCCGGTGAACACCATGCGCGCCACGCCGAAGCGCTCGGCCAGCGCTGCAGCCGTGGTGGCCGCCGCCACCTTGCCAATGCCCGACAGTGCCAGCACCACGGGCTGCCCATGCAGGTGGCCGCGCCAGAAGACGCGGCCCGCATGCTGCAGTTGCTCAGGTTGCTGCAGGGCGTGCATGAGGCCGCCCTGCTCTTCGGGCAGGGCGCTGAGGATGGCAGTGGTCATGAGGGCGAGGGCCGGGCGTAAAAAAGCCGGGATTATCCCGGCTGTAGCGGCGAGAGCCCGCGCGGGGCCCTCGGGTTCTCGGCTTATTTCTTGTCGCGCAGCTCGCGGCGCAGGATCTTGCCGACGGGGGTCTTGGGCAGTTCGGTACGGAACTCGATCACCTTGGGCTGCTTGTAGCCCGTGAGGTTGGCGCGGCAGAAGTCCTTGACCTGCGCCTCGGTGAGCGCCGGGTCCTTCTTGACGATGACCAGCTTCACGGCCTCGCCCGTCTTCTCGTCGGGCACGCCCACCACCGCGCATTCCAGCACGCCGGGCATCAGCGCCACCACGTCCTCGATCTCGTTGGGGTAGACGTTGAAGCCGCTGACCAGAATCATGTCCTTCTTGCGGTCGACGATCTTCGTGTAGCCGCGCTCGTCCATGATGCCGATGTCGCCCGACTTGAAGTAGCCGCCTTCCGTCATGACCTTGGCGGTCTCGTCGGGGCGCTGCCAGTAGCCGGCCATGACCTGCGGGCCCTTGATGGCGATCTCGCCCGGCTGGCCAAGCGGCACTTCGCGGCCGTCGTCGTCCAGGATGGCAATGTACGTGCTGGGGATCGGCAGGCCGATGGTGCCGGTGAACTCTTTCGACGTCACCGGATTGCAGGTGGCCGAGGGGCTGGTCTCCGACAGGCCGTAGCCCTCGCAGATCGGGCAGCCGGTCTTCTCCAGCCACAGCTTGGCGACGGCGCGCTGCACCGCCATGCCGCCGCCGACCGAGACTTTCAGATGGCTCCAGTCGACGGTGTTGAAGTCGGGGTGGTTGGCCAGGCCGTTGAACAGCGTGTTGACGGCCGGAAAGCTGTGGAATTTGTGCTTGGACAGTTCCTTCAGCACCGCCGGCAGGTCGCGCGGGTTGGGAATCAGGATGGTCTTGCCGCCATTGCGCAGGCTCAGCATCATGTTCACCGTGAAGGCGAAGATGTGATAGAGCGGCAGCGCGCACACGCCGGTGGATTGCTCGCCGGCCGGAATCTGCTTCATCACCGGGTCGTTCCAGGCTTCGGACTGCAGCACGTTGGCGATCAGGTTGCGGTGCAGCAGCACGGCGCCCTTGGCGACGCCGGTGGTGCCGCCGGTGTACTGCAGCACGGCGACGTCGTCGGGGCCGATGGGCGGCGCGGTGAACGGCGCGCGCTGGCCCTTGGCGATGGCGTCGTTGTAGCGCACGGCGCCGGGCAGGCTGAAGTCGGGCACCAGCTTCTTGACCTTGCGCACCACGTAATTGACGATGGCGCCCTTGATCAGGCCCAGGCGGTCGCCCATGCTGGCCAGCACCACGTGCTTGACCGCCGTGTTGGCGATGCACTTTTGCAGCGTGGCGCCAAAGTTCTCGATGATGACGATGGCCTTGGCGCCGCTGTCTTTCAGCTGATGCTCCAGTTCGCGCGCGGTGTACAGCGGGTTGACGTTGACCACCACGTAGCCGGCGCGCAGGATGCCGGCCACCGTGGCCGGGTACTGCGGCACGTTGGGCATCATGATGGCCACGCGGTCGCCGCGCGCCAGGCCCAGGCTTTGCAGGTAGCCGGCCATGGCGCGGCTCTGGGCGTCGGTCTCGGCGTAGCTGACGTCCTTGCCCATGAAGCTGTAGGCGGTGCGATCGGCAAACTTCTTGAAGCTCTCGTCCATCAGCGCCACCAGCGACGGGTACTGCGAGGCGTCGATGTCGGCGGGAACGCCTTCGGGGTAGTGCTTGAGCCAGATGCGCTCGGTCATGGGTGCGTGCTCCTTGCAAGGTGGCGGCGCCGCGCGCGGCCGGGTGGGACAGGGGCCGGCGCGGGTGGGCCGGTTCATCACATTGTGTGACGCCAACACGCCGCGTGGTACTGGCGTTTTCCTTGAGGGCGATCAAACGCCCTTCAAAGTATCTTCAGACGATACTTATCGCACGACCGTGCGTAAATCGTCCCGCACGGTGCGCCGTGCGCGCAACGTGGCGGCTTATTCAATCGCCTTGCCGATGTCCTCGACCACCTTCTTGGCGTCGCCGAAGACCATCATGGTCTTGTCCATGTAGAACAGTTCGTTGTCCAGGCCGGCGTAGCCCGCGGCCATGGAGCGCTTGTTGACGATCACGGTCTTGGCCTTGTAAGCCTCCAGGATCGGCATGCCGTAGATGGGGCTGCCCTTGTGCAGCGCGGCGGGGTTCACCACATCGTTGGCGCCCAGCACGATGGCCACGTCGGCCTGGCCGAACTCGCCGTTGATGTCCTCCATCTCGAACACCTGGTCGTAGGGCACCTCGGCCTCGGCCAGCAGCACGTTCATATGGCCGGGCATGCGGCCCGCCACCGGATGGATGGCGTACTTGACGGTGATGCCCTTGTCGGTGAGCTTTTGCGCCAGCTCCTTCACCGCATGCTGCGCGCGCGCCACGGCCAGGCCGTAGCCGGGGACGATGACCACGGTCTCCGCCTGGCTCAGGATGAAGGCCGCATCGTCGGCGCTGCCGCTCTTGGCCGTGCGCTGCACGCCGCCGCCCGTGGCCGCAGCTGCCGCGTCGCCGCCGAAGCCGCCCAGGATCACGTTGAAGAACGAGCGGTTCATGGCCTTGCACATGATGTAGCTCAGGATCGCGCCCGAGCTGCCTACCAGCGAGCCCGCAATGATGAGCATGCTGTTGTTCAGCGAGAAGCCGATGCCCGCCGCTGCCCAGCCCGAGTAGCTGTTGAGCATGGACACCACCACGGGCATGTCGGCGCCGCCGATGGGAATGATGATGAGCACGCCCATCACGAAGGCGAGCGCCAGCATGGCGAAGAAGGCATCCCAGCGCTCGGTGAGCATGAACACCAGCCCCAGGCCGACGGTGGCCAGGCCCAGCACCAGGTTCAGCAGGTGCTGCCCCTTGAAGACCACCGGCGCGCCCTGGAACAGGCGGAACTTGTACTTGCCCGAGAGCTTGCCGAAGGCGATCACCGAGCCACTGAAGGTGATGGCGCCGATGGCCGCGCCCAGGAACAGCTCCAGACGGTTGCCCAGGGGGATCGGCTGGCCATGCGCCACGATCTGGAAGGCCCAGGGCTCGGCCACGGCCGCCACGGCGATGAACACCGCCGCCAGGCCGATCATGCTGTGCATGAAGGCCACCAGCTCGGGCATCTTGGTCATCTCCACGCGCTGGGCCATCACCGCGCCCGCGCCGCCGCCCACCACCAGGCCGGCCAGCACGTAGGTCATGCCCACGCCCTTGTCACTGGCCAGCTCCACGATGAGCGCCGCCGTGGTCAGCACGGCGATCGCCATGCCCGCCATGCCGAACAGGTTGCCGCGGATCGACGTGGTGGGGTGCGACAGGCCTTTGAGCGCCTGGATGAAACAGACGCTGGCGACCAGGTACAGCAGCGTGACAAGGTTCATGCTCATGCCAACGCTCCTTATTTCGTAGCTGCTTTCGCTTGTTCGGCGGGCGCCTTGCGCTCTTTCTTCTTGAACATCTCCAGCATGCGCCGGGTGACCAGGAAGCCGCCGAACACGTTCACCGCCGCCAGCGCCACGGCCAGCACGCCCATGGTCTTGCCCAGTGGCGTTTCGGTGAGCGCAGCGGCCAGCATGGCCCCGACGATGACAATGGCCGAGATGGCATTGGTCACCGCCATCAAGGGCGTGTGCAACGCGGGCGTGACGTTCCAGACCACGTGGTAGCCCACGTAGATGGCCAGCACGAAGATGATCAGGTTGATCAGCGTGGGCGAAACCGACTCCATCTCGACGCTCCTTCGGAAAGGGGACCTCTACACGGCCCCAATTGACAGCTATTCGGGCAAGGCCTGGGGGAACGGGGGCACCACGAAACGGCCATCCAGCATGGTGATGCTCTGGCGGGCCGCTTGGGCGAGCTGCTCCATCCACGCCTGCGCGGGACGGCCTGCACGCAGGAACTCCTCGTTGTTGCGCACGGTAGGCCGCAGCAACCGCCGATCGGCCAGCACATCCACGGACACATAGCCACCTTCGGGGGTGGAGTAGCGGTACGAGACGTGGGAATACGGGTTGGCTGGCACGGCCTGCTGCTGCGTCAGCCACTGGGCAAGCGCCGGACGCGCGCTGGCCAGGTAGCCGTCGGTGCCCGCGCTGCGCTTGTAGCGCAGGCAGTCGATGCGCACCGGACTGCCGCGCGCCGCGTCTTCCACCTGCACGCCCTTTTGCGGCAGGCAGGCCGCGGTCCACAGCGTGGTGTCGCGCGGGTGGTTGCTGGCATTGGTCTGCACTACCAGAACCGCCAGCGGTTCCTTGGCCTGGCCGCGCAGGGCCACTGCGCGGGTCTGCATGGGCAGATCGTGCGCGGTGTCATCGGGGCGGACGTCAAACTGCTCGGCGTCACCGCCCAAAGGCTGCCAGGTGCCCGCGGGCAACTGCAGTTCGGCACGGCCCACCCGTACGAGGTCCGGCTGCGCTGGCGCGCATGCAACGAGCGACAGCAGGGCCGCGATGGCGGGGACAAAGGGGTTCCAACGAAGACGCAAGAAAGTCACTCCAAGGTTGCGGGCAGAACAGGGTCACGCACGCGTGACGGCCCCCTCATGCGCCACCAAGCAGGCCACCACGATGTCGTCATCGCGGTTGAGGTGCAGGGCGCCTTCGGGGTTGATGATGAGTTTGAGAAAGTCGAGCACGTTGCGCGCGTACAGCGCGGAGGCATCAGCCGCCACGAGCGCGGGCAGGTTGGTCTCGCCGACCAGGGTCACGCCGTGGTGCACGACGGTCTGACCCGGCTGGGTCAGCGGGCAGTTGCCGCCCTGCGCGGCCGCCAGGTCCACGATGACGGAGCCGGGTTTCATGGACTCCACCATCTCCTGCGTGACCAGCACCGGCGCGGCGCGGCCGGGGATCAGCGCCGTGGTGATGACCACGTCGGCCTGCGCGACACGCTTGGCAACCTCGGCCTTCTGGCGGTCCAGCCAGCTTTGCGGCATGGGGCGGGCGTAACCGCCCACGCCCTCGGCAGCTTCTTTCTCCTCGGCGGTTTCGTAGGGCACGTCGATGAACTTCGCGCCCAGCGACTCCACCTGCTCCTTGACGCTGGGGCGCACATCGCTGGCCTCGATCACCGCGCCCAGGCGCTTGGCCGTGGCAATCGCCTGCAGGCCCGCCACACCCACGCCGAGGATGACCACGCGGGCCGCCTTCACGGTGCCCGCCGCGGTCATGAGCATGGGAAAGAAGCGCTGGTAGCGATCAGCGGCCATCACCACGGCCTTGTAGCCGGCGATGTTGGCCTGCGAGGAGAGTACGTCCATGCTCTGCGCGCGCGTGGTGCGCGGCGCGGCTTCCAGTGCATAGGCGGTGACGCCGGCAGCGGCCAGGCGGTGCAGACCTGCGGCGTCGAACGGATTCAGCATGCCGACCAAGGTACTGCCCGGGCGCAGCAGGCCGGCTTCGGCCTCTTGCGGCGCGCGCACCTTGAGCACCAGGTCGCAGCCCCAGGCGCCGGCCGCGTCGGTGATCTCGGCTCCCACGGCGGCAAAGCCGGCATCGGTGACGCTGGCGCAGACGCCGGCGCCTGACTGCACCCGCACCGTGTGGCCTTGGGCCACGAGTTTCTTGACGGTTTCTGGCGTGGCGGCCACCCGCGTCTCGCCTGCCAGGGTTTCGGCGGGCACACCTATCAGCATGTCATCTCCTCCTGCACGCGAGCGCCCTACGGCGTTGGTCCACGCAGCATTGCGTATTTCTACTTACCGTGAGCTTACATGAAGAATTTAACACCTTCGACGCACGCGCGACATGGCACGGAGCGAGGCCAAAGAAAAAGCCCGGCGGCCATGGGGCGCCGGGCTTGGGAAAGCGTGGGCGGCAGACGGCTCCGCCGCGCGCCTCATTGCGTCAGTTCACGACCTGCTGCAGCGCGCCGCTGGCGTATTTGGCAGCCATTTCGCTGAGGGTATAGCCCTTCACCTTCGCGCCCTGGCCCTCGCAGCCAAACTCCAGGTAGCGTTGCTTGCAGATGGCCTTGGCGGCTTCGCGCGCGGGCTTCATCCACTCGCGCATGTCGAATTTTTCCGGGTTCTCGGCCTGGAACTTGCGCACCGCCCCGGTCATGGCCAAGCGGATATCGGTGTCGATGTTGATCTTGCGCACGCCGTGCTTGATGGCTTCCTGGATCTCGGCCACGGGCACGCCGTAGGTTTCCTTCATCTTGCCGCCAAACTGGTTGATGAGGGCCAGCAGATCCTGCGGCACGCTGGACGAGCCATGCATCACCAGGTGGGTGTTGGGAATGCGCGCGTGGATTTCCTTGACGCGCTGGATCGACAGCACATCGCCCGTGGGCGGGCGGGAGAACTTGTAGGCCCCATGGCTGGTACCGATGGCGATCGCCAGGGCGTCCAGTTGCGTGGCCTTGACGAACTGCGCAGCCTCCTCGGGGTCCGTGAGCAGCTGGGCGTGGCTGAGCTTGCCAGCCGCGCCGACGCCGTCTTCCTCACCCGCCTCGCCGGTCTCCAGGCTGCCCAGGCAGCCCAGTTCGCCTTCGACGGTAGCGCCGATCTTGTGCGCCATAGCCACCACTTCCTGGGTGACGCGCACGTTGTAGTCGAAGTCTGCGGGGGTCTTGCCGTCTTCGCGCAGCGAGCCGTCCATCATCACCGAGCCGAAGCCCAGCTCCAGCGCGGCCTTGCAGATGGCGGGGCTGGTGCCGTGGTCCTGGTGCATGACCAGAGGAATGTGCGGATACGCCTCGGCAGCGGCGGCGATCAGGTGCTTGATAAAGCTCTCGCCGGCGTACTTGCGGGCGCCGGCGCTGGCTTGCAGGATCACCGGCGCGCCCACCTCGTCGGCAGCGGCCATCACGGCCTGCACCTGCTCCAGGTTGTTGACGTTGAAGGCGGGAATGCCATAGCCGTGGTCGGCGGCATGGTCGAGCAGTTCGCGCATCGAGACGAGAGGCATGGGGTGGATCCGTTCGAGGGTTGATGGATGAGCGGCGGTAACCGCTTGGTAACCCGTAATTTTAGCCGCCCTACCGCTTCCTGGACCCATGCCCCCAATACCCCCCATCGCCCCGCCTGCGTTCACGGGGTGAAAGGATGCGCTACCGCGAGTTCATCGTGCGCGGCAGATCTTGAGCATGTTCGTGCCGCCGGGCGCACCCATGGGCTCGCCGCATGTGATCACGTACAGGTCGCCCTGTTGCACGATGTTGCGCATCTTCAGGTGGCTCTCGGCCTGGTCCAGTGCAGTGTCGCGGTCGGCGCTGGTGTCCATGAGCAACGGGCGCACGTTGCGGAACATCGCCATGCGCCGCTGCGTGGCCACCTTCGGCGTCAATGCATAGATGGGAATGTGGATGCGGTGGCGGCTCATCCACAGTGCCGTGGAACCGCTGTCGGTCATCGCCACGATGGCCTTGGCACCCAGGTGGTGCGCCGTGAACAGCGCGCCCATGGCGATGGACTGGTCGATGCGGCCCAGGGTCTGGCCGATGAAGTCGGAGTCGCGCTCCAGGTCTTCGGCCGCTTCCGCGGCGGCGCAGATGGTGGCCATCTCCCGCACCGTGTCCAGCGGGTACTTGCCGGCAGCCGTCTCGGCGCTGAGCATCACGGCGTCGGTGCCGTCCAGCACGGCGTTGGCCACGTCGCTCACTTCGGCGCGCGTGGGCACGGGGTTGGCGATCATGCTCTCCATCATCTGGGTCGCGGTGATCACCACCTTGTCCATGTCGCGCGCCATGCGGATCATCTTTTTCTGCAGCGCGGGCACCGCGGCGTTGCCCACCTCCACGGCCAGGTCGCCGCGCGCCACCATGATGCCGTCGGACACGCGCAGGATCTCCTCCAGCAGCGGCACGGCCTCTGCACGCTCGATCTTCGCGATCAGGCCGGGTTTGTGGCGGAACTCGGCCGCGGCCACGTTGCACAGCTGGCGCGCCATCTCCATGTCGGTGGCGTTCTTGGGGAAGCTCACGGCCACATAGTCGGCCTGGAAGCTCATGGCGGTCTTGATGTCCTCCATGTCCTTGGCCGTGAGGGCGGGCGCCGTGAGGCCTCCCCCCTGCTTGTTGATGCCCTTGTTGTTGGACAGCTCGCCGCCGATCTTCACGGTGGTGTACACCGCCTCGCCGCGCACGGCATCCACCTGCAGCACGATGAGGCCGTCGTTCAGCAGCAGCACGTCGCCGGGCTTCACGTCGCGGGGAAGTTCCTTGTAGTCCAGGCCCACGCCCTGCAGGTCGCCGGGCTCGCTGCGCGACGCGTCCAGCACGAAAGGCTGGCCCGGCTCCAGCATCACCCGTCCTTCGGCAAACTTGCCCACGCGAATCTTCGGCCCCTGCAGGTCGGCCATGATGGCGACCTCGCGCCCGGCGCGCTGGGCGGCCTCGCGCACCATGGCAGCGCGCTCCACATGGTCCTGCGCCTTGCCGTGGCTGAAGTTCAGGCGCACCACGTTCACGCCCGCCGCGATCATCTGCTCCAGCAGTTGCGGGTCGCTGGAGGCGGGGCCCAGGGTGGCAACGATCTTGGTGGCGCGGCGGATCTGCATGGGGGTGTCTCTTTTCCGTGGATGTAATCGAGTTTCGATTTTTGCACAAAATCAGTTACATCGCGGTTCCTGAAAACACCCGCTCAGCCGCGCATCAGCGCCTCGATCTCGTCACCCTCCACGGGCACCCCGCGGGTGATCAGTTCGCAGCCGGTCTCGGTGACGATGGCGTCGTCCTCGATGCGGATGCCGATGTGGTGGAAGGCCTCGGGCACGCCCGGCGCCGGGCGCACGTACAAGCCAGGCTCGATGGTCAGCACCATGCCTGGGCGCAGGATGCGGCTGGGGCGGTTCTGGATCAGCTCGCCCGACAGCGGGTCGCGCCGCTCGCTCACCTGGCCCACTTCTGAGGGCTCGACGTAGCTGCCGCAATCGTGCACATCCATGCCCAGCCAGTGGCCGGTGCGGTGCATGTAGAACTGGAAGTACGCACGGCTCGCGATCACGTCCTGCACGCTGCCGACCTTGTTGGCGTCCAGCAGGCCCAAGTCCAGCAAGCCCTGCGCCAGCACGGCCACCGTGGCGTCGTGCGGGTCGTTGAAGCGGTTGCCCGCACGCGTGGCGGCGATGGCCGCCTTCTGGCTCTCCAGCACCAGGTCGTACAGCGCGCGCTGCGGGCCGGTGAAGCGGCCATCGGCCGGAAAGGTGCGCGTGATGTCCGAGGCGTAGCCGTCCAGCTCGCAGCCCGCGTCGATCAGCACCAGCTCGCCCGCGCGCACCGGCGCGGCATCGGCGCGGTAGTGCAGCACGCAGGCGTTGGCCCCCGCAGCCACGATGGAGCCATACGCCGGGCACTGCGAGCCCTCTTCGCGGAACGCGTGCAGCAGCTCCGCATCCAGGTGGTATTCGCGCACGTCCTGGCCGGCGCCCAGCATGCGGGCGCTTCTTTGCATGGCGCGCACATGGGCGCGGGCGCTGATGGCGGCGGCGCGGCGCATCAGGTCCTGCTCATGCGCGTCCTTGATCAGGCGCATCTCGTCGAGCAGCGTGCACAGGTCGCCTTGCTGCGCGGGGCACAGCGCGCCGTACCGCACGCGTGCGCGCACCTGGTTCAGCCAGCCTTCCACACGCGCAGCCAGCCCTGGGTGGGTGGCGAAGGGGAACCAGACGCTGTCGCGGTTTTCCAGCAGGCGCGGCAAGCGCGCGTCGATATCGGCCACCGAGTGCGCGGCGTCCACGCCCAGGGTGGCCAGGGCCGCCTCGGGCCCCAGGCGGTAGCCATCCCAGATCTCGCGTTCCAGGTCCTTGGGCTGGCAAAACAGCGTGCTGTGGCCTTCCGCGGTCAGCACCAGCCACGCGCCCGGCTCGGCAAAGCCCGTGAGGTAGTAGAAGTAGCTGTCGTGGCGGTAGAGAAACTCGCTGTCGCGGTTGCGCTGCTGCAGCGGGGCGGTGGGCACGATGGCGATGCCGCCCGCGCCCAACTGGGCGGCAAGGCGGGCGCGACGCTGCGCGTAGAGGGAGCTGGGCGTGGTCATGCTGCCATTGTGGGCCCAACGGCGGGCGCGCGCGGCGGCGCCCAGGCGCCGTGGCAGACTCGCCGCATGTCCTTCCTGCTGACCACCCTCATCCCCCTGCTGGGCCTGGTGCTGACCGTGGCCCTGCTTTCCTACGCGTTCTATGCGCGGTATATCGATGTTCCCAACAAGCCGCGGCTGGACCGGCGCGTGCTGGTCGCCCTGTGCGCCGTGGCCGTGGTGTGCGATGCCTGGCTGGGCCTGCGCCTGTACCTGTCGGGTCGCGCGCAGCAGACGCGCCAGGACAGCGCCGTGCATCGCACCCACCGCGAACGCTTCGTGCTGCCGCACGACGTGCAGTACGGCGAACTGGTGATTCCCGCGGGCAGCCTGATCAACCGGCTGGACCCCTTCGACAACGGCGCGCCGGTGCAGCCGGTGTCCCTGCGCGGCCTGGAGGCGGTGCGCTTTTCGCAGCCCGTGCTCGTGGCCGGCGTATGGGCCCAGGCGATGCAGGTGCTGCCGATGCGCGTAGAACTGGCCCAGGACCAGCGTATTGGCCCGCTGTACCGCTACAACACCGACACCAAGGACTGGGAGCTGAACAAGGTGGTACCCGCGCTGCTGTGCCGCCAGGGCCAGATCGCCCTGTTCCAGGTGCCGCACATCCCCTACGACGTGCAGGCCGAGGTGGGCAAGCCCGCACCCGACGGGCCGCAGGCCCGCTTCCTGCCCAGCCAGTGGCAGTTCCGCAACTGCGAGAACGGCCCGGCCATCGATGTGCAGCCCGCCCATCCCGCATCGGCCGCCGCGCTGGCGCCCGCGCCCGAGTTGCTGCCTCCGCCGCCGCCCGCCGAGCCGGCATCAGACCCCTCCGATCCCGCGTCGGGCGCCGCCTCGGCCCCCGCATCCGCGCCAGGCGCCTGAACCGCTGGGCGACGGACGCTGCCTCAGCCGGCGTTCAGCTCAGCGAGCCGCTCGGGCGTACCCACATCGGTCCAGCGCCCGGTATGGAGCGTCGCCGTCACCCGCCCCGCATCCATGGCGCGGCGCAGCAGCGGCGCCAGGGGCGCGGCCACACCCTCGGGGTTGCCGGGTGCGATGTCGCACCAGGGCGCGGTGAACAGCTCGGCGCGCAGCAGGGCGATGGTGCTGTAGGTGTAGCGCGGCCGCGGGTCCTGCGCCGGCAGATTCAGCGCCAACCCCTCGGGCGACAGGCCGAAGTCGCCGCGCGGGTGGTGCGGCGGGTTGGGCACGAGCCACAGATGGGCCAGGGCATCGCCGGCCACGAACCGCTGCACGGCCTGCGCCTCGAAGGTGAAGTCGGGCGCGAACACATCGCCCGCCGCCAGCCAGAACACCGGCCCCAGCTGCGGCAGCGCGCGTGCGATACCGCCGGCCGTCTCCAGCGCGCGACCGAAATCCCGGCCTTCATGGGAGTATGAAATTGATAGCTGCTCGCGCTTGTCCCGCTTGCCTTCGACGGCAAAAACATCTGAAAACCGGTGGCCAATCTGCTCGCCCAGCCACGCGGTGTTGATCACGGCGCGCTCGACACCCGCTTCGACCAACGCACGCAGGTGCCACTCCAGCAGCGGCCGCCCGCGCACTTCGAGCAATGGTTTGGGACAGGCATCGGTCAGCGGGCGCATGCGCTCGCCGCGGCCGGCGGCCAGCAGCATGGCGGGGAACTGGGGCATCGTCATGGGCCCGCAGTGTAGGGGCCGCAGCGCCCCCGGTCAGGGCAGCAGGCGGTAGCCCACCGCCGTCTCGGTGAGCAGGTGGCGTGGCTGCGCCGGGTCGACCTCAAGCTTGCCGCGCAGGTGGCCCATGTAGACGCGCAGGTAGTGGCTCTGGTCGCTGTGCGCCGGCCCCCAGACCTCGCGCAGCAACTGGCGCTGGGTGAGCACGCGCCCGGCGTTGGCCACCAGCACGGAGAGCAAACGGTACTCGGTGGGGGTCAGGTGCACCTCGTCGCCGGCGCGGCGCACCACGCGCCGGGCGCGGTCCACCTCCACCGCCCCGGCCTCCTCGCCAAAGCGGAACACCGCATCGGCCGGCGCGGGCGCCTCGCCCGCCGCGGCACGCGGACGCCGCAGGTTGGCGCGCACGCGTGCCAGCAGCTCGCCGGTGCCGAAGGGCTTGGTGAGGTAGTCGTCCGCTCCCGCGTCCAGCGCGGCGATCTTGTCGGCCTCGTCGGCGCGCGCCGAGAGCACGATGATGGGCACGCTGGACCAGCCGCGCACGTCGCGGATCAGCTCCACGCCGTCGCCGTCGGGCAGGCCCAGGTCGAGCACCAGCAGGTCGGGGTGGCGCGTGCCGGCGGCCACCAGGCCCTCGCGCTGGGTGGCGGCCTCGTGCACCAGCCAGCCCTCGTCCTCCAGCGCGCCGCGCACGAAGCGGCGGATCTGGGGTTCATCCTCGATCACGATGGCGGTGAGGCTAGGGGGAGAAGACATAGGATTTCATTCGGTAACGGCGGGCGGCGGACGGCGCGGCAGCTCGATGGTGAACGCCGCACCGCCGCTGCCATGCGCATCGGCGGCGGCGTTCGTGGCCGAGATCTCGCCGCCATGCGCCTGCACGATGGCCTTGCAGATGGCCAGGCCCAGCCCCACGCCGGGCGTGGTGGACTCTGCCTGGCCGCGGGTGAACTTGTCGAACAGCACCTGCTCGCGCCCGCGCAGGTGGGGCGGCAGGCCCGGGCCGTGGTCGCGCACGGTGATGCGCAGCGCCTGCGGCAGCGCGCTGGCCGCCACGACGATGGGCGGCGCGCCGTAGCGCGCGGCGTTCTCCAGCAGGTTGACCAGCACGCGCTCGATCAGCACGGCGTCGAACTCCACCAGCGGCAGCTCGGGCGCCAACTCGGTGCGCACCGCCATGCCGCCCAGGGCCGGCTGCGCGGCGCGGATGGCCGCGCCCACGACCTCCTCCACCGACTGCCACTCGCGCCGCAGCTGCACGGCGCCGCTGGCGCTGCTTTCCAGCCGCGCCATGTCCAGCAGGTTGCCCACCAGCGTGCTCAGCGCGCGCGCCTGGGCCACGATGGCCTGCGCCGCCTGCGCCTGCGCGGGCGACAGCGGCGGCGCCAGCGTGCGCAGCGACTCGGCCAGCCCGATCAGCGCCGTCAGCGGCGTGCGCACGTCGTGCGAGATGGCGCCCAGCAAGGCGTTGCGCAGGCGCTCGGACTCGATGTCCACCACCGCCTGCTGCGCCACCTCGACGTAATGCACGCGCTCCACGGCAATGGCGATCTGGCGCGCCAGGGTTTCCAGCTGCCGCGCCTGCTCGGGAATCACCAGCCAGCGCGGCTGCGCCGGACGCAGCGCCAGCACGCCGCGCACGCGCATGGGCGCCACCAGCGGCACGTAGTGCCAGGGCTGGGCCGACAGGGTGGCCGTGGTCAGGCCCGCGCTCTGGCCCTGGCGGAAGGCCCAGTCGGCCACGCTGAAGTCGAACCCCTCGGGCGGATCGGACGGGGGCACGAGCCGGTCCTGGGCGTCGGTCAGCAGCACCCGGGCCTCGCCGCCGAAATGGCGCTGCACCGCCGCCGCGCCCAGCGCCTCGACCTGGCTGGCCTGCAGCGCCGCCGACAGCTCGCGCGCCAGCTCGAACAGCGACTGCGCGCGCCGCTCGCGCCCCGCCGACACGCTGGCCGCGAAGCGCAGGCCCGCCGTGAGCTGCCCCACCAGCAGGCCTACGCCCAGCATGACGGCGAAGGTCAGCAGGTACTGCACGTCGCTCACCGCGAACGAGAAGGTGGGCAGCACGAAGAAGTAGTCGAAGGCCATGACGTTCATCGCCGCCGCGAGGGCCGCCGGCCCGCGCCCGAAACGCCACGCCACGCCCACCACGCCCAGCAGGTAGAGCATGACGATGTTGGTCAGCTCCAGCACGCCCGACAGCGGCGCAGCCAGCCCGGTGAGGGCCACGCTGCTGCCCACGGCCCAGGCAAAGCCGGGCCAGGTGGCGGCATCCGGCTCCTCGGGCAGTTCTCCACGCGCCGGGGCCGCCCAGGGCGTGCGCGCCAGGCGGCGGGCGCTGTCGGCCGGGGCCACGCTGACCAGGTCCAGCGTGGGCGCGATGCGCGCCAGCCGCAGCGCCAGCGGCGCGCACCAGCGCCCGGCCCAGCGGCGCCAGCCGGCGCGCGCGCGGCCACGGCCCAGCACCAGCATGGCGCAGTTCAGGCGCTGCGCCTGTTCGGCCAGCGCGGGCGCCACCTGCTCGTCGCTCAGTACGGCGGTTTCCGCGCCCAGCTCCTGCGCCAGGTGCAGCACGGCCAGGATGCGGTCGCGCGCGGCATCGTCCAGCCGCGCCAGGCGCGGCGTTTCCACGTAGACGGCATGCCAGCGCACATTGAGCTGGCCCGCCATGCGGGCCGCCGCGCGCACGGTCTGCGCCGCGTCCTGCTCCGGCCCCACGGCCGCCAGGATGGCGCCCGAGGTGTTCCACGCCGGGGGTGCGCCGCCCCCCGGCGCGCCGCTCTCGCCCGACTGCTCGATGCGCCAGCCCCGCACGTCGTCCTCGACGTGGTCGGCCGTGCGGCGCAGGGCGATCTCGCGCAGCGCGATCAGGTTGCCCTTGCGAAAGAAGTTCTGCGCCGCGCGCTCGGCCTGCTGGGGCAGGTAGACCTTGCCGGCGGCCAGCCGCGCCGCCATTTCGTCGGGCGTGGCATCGACCAGGGTCACCTCGTCGGCCTCGTCCAGCACGCTGTCGGGCACGGTCTCGTTCACGCGGATGCCGGTGATGGCGCCCACCGTGCCGTTCAGGCTCTCCAGGTGCTGCACATTGAGCGCGGTCCACACGTCGATGCCGGCGGCCAGCAGCTCCTCCACGTCCTGCCAGCGCTTGGCGTGGCGCGAGCCGGGCGCGTTGCTGTGCGCCAGTTCGTCCACCAGCAGCACCTGCGGGTGGCGCAGCAGCGCGCCGTCCAGGTCGAACTCGCGCAGCAGCTTGCCGCGGTAGTGCCGCTCGCACGGCGGCAGGGCCTCCAGCCCCTCGACCAGCGCGGCGGTCTCGCTGCGGCCATGGGTTTCGACCACGCCGATCACCACGTCGCGGCCGGCCTCCCGTTCGCGCCGGGCCGCGCTGAGCATGGCCCAGGTCTTGCCCACCCCGGCATTGGCGCCGAAGTAAATGCGCAGGCGGCCACGCTGCGCGCGCACCTCGTCGGCGCGCAGTTGCGCGAGCAGGGCGTCGGGGTCGGGGCGGCTGGCTTCGGGCATGGCGAGGGCAGGTTAACGCATGGGCGGTGCCGGGCGGCCACCGCGGGCGGGGCGGCGCCGGCGGCGCTGGCCCCGGCTCACCAACACCCAGGCCAGCAGCACGGGCACACCGAGCGCCGCCAGGGCGCACAGCAGGTGCAGCCAGTCATCGGCCATGGGCGGCGTCCAGCGCCAGGTTGAGCGCCAGCACGTTCACGCGCGGCTCGCCGATCAGGCCGAACAGCAGCGGCTGCTCCGTATGCTGCCCCACCAGATCCACCAACTGCTGCGGCGCCAGGCCGCGCAGGCGGGCGATGCGCGGCGCCTGGTACAGGGCGGCGGCGGGGCTGATGTGCGGGTCCAGCCCGCTGGCCGAGGCGGTGACCAGATCGGCGGGCACGGGCGCCTGGTTGCCGAGGTCGGCCGCGCGCAGGGCTTCGATGCGGGCCCGGACCGCGTCGACCAGGGCCGGGTTCAGCGGGCCCTGGTTCGACCCCGAGGAAGCCGCCGCGTTGTAAGCCATGGGCGCCGTGGCCGACGGCCGGCCCCAGAAATGGCGGGGGTCGCTGAAGGACTGGCCGATCAGCGCCGAGCCCACGACGGTTTCGCCCTGCACGACCAGGCTGCCCGCCGCCTGCTGCGGGAACACGGCGCGCGCCGCGCCGGTCACGGCCAGCGGGTAGACGATGCCGGTCAGCACGCTCAGCAAGGCAAACAGGGCCAGCACCGGGCGCAGCAGCGCGTGGCGCTGGCTCGGGCCTTGGTTGGGGTTGAGGTTGTTGTTCATCTCCGGCTCCTTCACACCAGGCCGCTGGCGGCCAGCAGCATGTCAATCAGCTTGATGCCCACGAAGGGCACGACCAGCCCGCCCAGTCCATAGACCGCCAGGTTGCGGCGCAGCAGCGCAGATGCGCCGACGGGCCGGTAGCGCACGCCCTTGAGCGCCAGCGGGATGAGCACGACGATGATCAGCGCGTTGAAGATCACGGCGCTCAGGATGGCCGAGGACGGGCTGGCCAGATCCATGACGTTCAGGGCGCCCAGGTGCGGATAGGTGCCCATGAAGATCGCCGGGATGATGGCGAAGTACTTGGCCACGTCGTTGGCGATGGAGAAGGTGGTGAGCGAGCCGCGCGTCATCAGCAGCGCCTTGCCGGTCTCCACCACCTCCAGCAGCTTGGTGGGGTTGGAGTCCAGGTCCACCATGTTGCTGGCCTCCTTGGCGGCCTGCGTGCCGCTGCCTATGGCCACGGCCACGTCGGCCTGGGCCAGCGCGGGCGCGTCGTTGGTGCCGTCGCCGGTCATGGCCACCAGCCGGCCTTCGGCCTGGTACTGGCGGATGAGGCGCAGCTTGTCCTCGGGCGTGGCCTCGGCCAGGAAGTCGTCCACACCGGCCTCGGCCGCGATGGCGGCGGCGGTGAGCCGGTTGTCGCCCGTGATCATCACCGTACGGATGCCCATGCGCCGCAGCTCGGCGAAGCGATCGCGGATGCCCGCCTTGACGATGTCCTTGAGCTCCACCACGCCCAGCACGCGCGCGCCCTCGGCCACGGCCAGCGGCGTGCTGCCCCGGCGTGCCACCGCGTCGGCGGCCTGGACCACCTCGGGCGGCAGACGCCCGCCCAGCGCCTCAACATGGTGGCGCAGCGCCTCGACGGCGCCCTTGCGCAGCAGAACCCACTCACCCGCCCCGCCCTTCGCGGCCGGCAGGTCGGCCCCGCTCATGCGCGTCTGGGCCGTGAAGGGCACGAACAGGGCCCCCGGCACCGGCTGCGAGGTCACGCCCTCGCGCCGCGCCAGCTCGACGATGCTGCGCCCCTCGGGCGTTTCGTCGGCCAGCGAGGCCAGCAACGCCGCCTGCGCCAGCTGCGCCTTGTCGACGCCCGGCGCGGGCAGGAAGGCACTGGCCTGCCGGTTGCCGTGGGTGATGGTGCCGGTCTTGTCCAGCAGCAGCACGTCCACGTCGCCCGCGGCCTCCACGGCGCGGCCCGAGGTGGCGATGACGTTGGCCTGCATCATGCGGCTCATGCCCGCCACGCCCACAGCCGACAGCAGGCCGCCGATGGTGGTGGGGATCAGGCACACCAGCAGGGCCACCAGCGCCGTCAGCGACACCACGGTGCCCGCGCCGGAAGCCTGCACGCTGAAGACCGAATAGGGCAGCAGCGTCACGGTCACCACCAGGAACACGATGGTCAACGCCACCAGCAGGATGGTGAGGGCGATCTCGTTGGGCGTCTTACTGCGCTTGGCGGCCTCCACCATGCCGATCATGCGGTCCAGGAACGACTCGCCCGGGTTCACGCCAATGCGCACCACCAGCCAGTCGGACAACACCCGCGTGCCACCGGTCACGGCGGAGAAGTCGCCGCCCGACTCGCGCACCACCGGCGCCGATTCGCCGGTGATGGCGCTCTCGTCCACCGAGGCCACGCCTTCGATCACCTCGCCGTCGAGCGGGATCATGTCGCCGGCCTCGACCAGCACCACGTCGCCCTTGCGCAGGTCGGTCGCCTGCTGGGGCAGGAAGCCGCTGTCGCGGTGTACGCCCTTGAGCTTCTTGGTCCAGGTGTCCTTGCGCAGGCTGCGCAGCGACGCGGCCTGGGCCTTGCTGCGCCCCTCGGCCAGGGCCTCGGCAAAGTTGGCGAACAGCACGGTGAACCACAGCCACACCGCCACCGCCAGGACGAAGCCGGCGCCCATGCCTGTGTCGCCGGGAGCGTTGAGCGTGTTCAGCCACAGCAGCGTGGTGAGGATGCTGCCGACATAGACGACGAACATCACCGGGTTGCGCCACTGGGCGCGCGGGCTGAGCCTGGCGAAGGCGCCGCGCAGCGCCGGCCGCAGCAGGGCGGGATCGGCAAGCGAAAGATTTTTTTGCATCGAAGTCATGGTTGACTCACTTCCAGAGCATCAGGTGCTCGACCACCGGCCCCAGGGCCAGCGCCGGCACATAGTTCAGCAGGCCCACCAGCAGCACGGTGCCGACCAGCAGCACCACGAACAGCGGGCCGTGCGTGGGCAGGGTGCCGGAGGTGACCGGCAGGCGCGGCTTGCCCGCCAGCGCCCCGGCCAGGGCCAGAACCGGCACGATCACGGCGAAGCGGCCCAGCCACATGGCCACGCCCAGCATGGCGTTGTAGAAGGGGGTGTTGGCCGACAGCCCGGCGAAGGCGCTGCCGTTGTTGTTGGCCGCCGAGGTGAAGGCGTACAGCACCTCGGAGAAGCCATGGGCCCCGGGGTTGGCGACGCCGGCGCGCCCGGCCGTGGTGCTCACGGCCACGGCCGTGCCCAGCAGCACCACCAGCGGCGTGACGAGGATGATGAATGACACCAGCTTCATCTCGAACACCTCGATCTTCTTGCCCAGGTACTCGGGCGTGCGGCCGATCATCAGGCCGGCGATGAAGACCGCCAGCACGGCGAACACCAGCATGCCGTACAGCCCCGAGCCCACGCCGCCAAAGACCACCTCGCCCAGCTGCATGAGCACCAGCGGCACCATGCCGCCCAGGGGCGTGAGCGAGTCGTGCATGGCGTCCACGGCGCCGCACGAGGCGGCGGTCGTCACGGCCACGAACAACGCCGTGCCGGAGATACCGAAGCGCAGCTCCTTGCCTTCCATGTTGCCCAGGGCCGGGTCCACCCCCAGCGCCGTCAGCAACGGATTGCCTGCGCGCTCCGCCCAGGTGACGGCCACCACGGCGGCCACGAAGATCACCGCCATGGCGGCCAGGATCGCCCAGCCCTGGCGGCTGTCGCCCACCGCCCGGCCGAAGGCGAAGCACAGCGCCGCGGGGATCAGGAAGATCGCCAGCATCTGCGCCAGGTTGGCCAGCGCCGTGGGATTCTCGTAGGGGTGGGCCGAGTTGGCGTTGAAGAAGCCCCCGCCGTTGGTGCCCAGCAGCTTGATCGCCTCCTGCGAGGCCACGGGCCCCATGGGCAGCGTCTGCGTCTGCGTGCGCAGCTCCTGCACCACCGGCTGGCCCGCCGCGTCGAGCAGCGGCTGGCCGTCTGCGCCGGTCTGCGGCGCCAGGTAGGTGGTGGCCTCGACGGTCGCCACCCGGTGGTAGCCATCGAAGTTCTGGATCACGCCCTGCGACACGAAGAAGAGGGCGATCACGAAGGCGATCGGCATCAGCACCCACAGGGTGATGCGCGTGAGGTCCACCCACACATTGCCGACGGCGCCAAAACGCGTCCCCGCGGCCGGACGGCCCTCGCCCCGCCCGGCAAAACCACGCACCAGCACAAAGGCCACTGCAATGCCGGTGGCCGCCGACAGGAAGTTCTGCACCGCAAGGCCCAGCATCTGGCTGAGGTAGCTCATGGTGCTCTCGCCCGCGTAGCCCTGCCAGTTGGTGTTGGTCACGAAACTGATGGCCGTGTTGAACGCCGAGTCGGGCGCCACGGCGCCGAAGCCCTCGGGGTTCAGCGGCAGCCACCCCTGCAGGCGCTGCAGGCCATAGAGGGCCAGCGCACCCAGCGCGTTGAAGACCAGCAGTGCCAGCGCGTAGGCGCGCCAGCCCATGGATTCGTCCGGACGCACGCTAGCCAGCCGGTACAGCGGCGCCTCGGCCCGCAGCAGCCAGCGCGGCAGGCGCCCGTCGATAAGGGCCGCAAGCCAGCGGCCCAGAGGCCAGGCCAGCAGGGCCAGCAATGCCAGAAACAGGGCCAGCAGGCCCCAGGAAGAGGTGTTCATGGTCAGAACTCCTCGGCGCAGACCAGCGCGAACACAAGGTAGGCCATCAGGAGGACGGCCAGCAGCCCTCCCAGGCCGTAAAGAACTTCGAGCGCCATCACACCGGCTCCCCGCGCGCCCGTCCCAGGCGATCCAGGCCCACGGCCAACTGCGCCACTGCCAGCCAGAGCAAGCCCAGCCCGGCAACCCATACGATGTCCATACAACACACTCCTGCCAATCCAAACAGATGACAGGCAGTCTCCCGAAGGGCGCATCAAAACGGGGTAGAAAGGCCTCGGCGGCCTGTAAAAAAAGTGTCAATGGCCGGCAGGCCGGGCCACCGGCGCGGTCGCCCAATTCGCGGCTGGTGGGCAGGGGGGCCGCCTGCCCGGTAAAATTGCAGGTTTACCCTTACAGCCCCTTCCGGAACCGCCCCGATGGCCAATTCTCAACAAATGGCGAATGCGATCCGCGCACTCGCAATGGATGCCGTTCAACAAGCCAACTCGGGCCATCCCGGTGCCCCCATGGGTATGGCCGACATGGCCGTGGCGTTGTGGGGCCGGCACCTGAAGCACAACCCCACCAACCCCCAGTGGATGGACCGCGACCGTTTCGTGCTGTCCAACGGCCACGCGTCGATGCTGCTGTACTCGCTGCTGCACCTCACGGGCTATGACCTGCCCCTGCAGGAGCTGAAGAACTTCCGCCAGCTGCACAGCAAGACCGCCGGCCACCCCGAGCACGGCATCACCCCCGGCGTGGAGACCACCACCGGCCCGCTGGGCCAGGGCGTGACCAACGCCGTGGGCTTTGCGCTGGCCGAGAAGCTGCTGGCCGCCGAGTTCAACCGCGAAGGCCACGCCGTGGTGGACCACCACACCTACGTGTTCCTGGGCGACGGCTGCCTGATGGAAGGCATCAGCCATGAGGCCGTGGCTCTCGCCGGCGCGTGGAAGCTCAACAAGCTCATCGCGCTGTACGACGACAACGGCATCAGCATCGACGGCCAGGTGGCGCCCTGGTTCATCGACAACACCCCGCAGCGCTTCATGGCCTGCGGCTGGAACGTGATCGACGCCGTGGACGGGCATGACGTGGAAGCTGTGGCCGCCGCCATCGGCCAAGCCAAGGCCAGCGCCGACAAGCCCACGCTGATCGTCTGCAAGACCGTCATCGGCAAGGGCAGCCCCAACCGCGCCAACACGGCCAAGGCCCATGGCGAGCCCCTGGGCGCCGAGGAAATCAACCTCACGCGCGCTGCCCTGGGCTGGTCGCACGAGCCCTTCGCGATCCCCGAGTCGGTGTACGCCGACTGGGATGCCAAGGCGGCCGGCCAGGCCGCCGAAGCCGAGTGGACGCTGCGCTTTGCCGCCTACGAGGCCGCCTACCCCGAGCTGGCATTCGAGCTGTCCCGCCGCATGGCTGGCGACCTGCCCAAGCACTTCGCCCAGGTGGCGGTGGACACCGTGGTGGCCGCGCACACCAAGGCCGAGACCGTGGCCAGCCGCAAGGCCAGCCAGATCGCGCTGGAAGCCTTCACCGCCGCACTGCCCGAACTGCTGGGCGGCAGCGCCGACCTGACCGGCTCCAACCTCACCAACACCAAGAGCACGCCCGCGCTGCGCATCGAGCCCAACGGCGCCGTGGCCAAGACCGAGGCCGGCCAGGTGGGCCGCCACATCAACTACGGCGTGCGCGAGTTCGGCATGGCGGCCATCATGAACGGCCTGGCGCTGCACGGCGGTTTCATCCCCTACGGCGGCACCTTCCTCACATTCAGCGACTACAGCCGCAACGCCATCCGCATGGCCGCGCTGATGAAGCAGCGCGTAGTGCACGTGTTCACGCACGACTCCATCGGCCTGGGCGAGGACGGCCCCACGCACCAGTCGATCGAGCACGCCGCCAGCCTGCGCCTGATCCCCGGCCTGGACGTGTGGCGCCCCGCCGACACGGCCGAGACCGCCGTGGCCTGGAGCGTGGCCCTGTCCAACCGCGACAAGCCCACCGCGCTGCTGCTGTCCCGCCAGAACCTGCCCTACGCGCCCAAGAGCGACCTGGGCGACATCTCGCGCGGCGCCTACATTCTCTCCGAGCCCGCCGCCGTGGGTCTGAAGAAGAAGGCCCAGGCCGTGATCATCGCCACCGGCTCCGAGGTGCAGCTGGCCCTGGCCGCGCAGCAACTGCTGGCCGCCAAGAAGATCGCCGTGCGCGTGGTCTCCATGCCCAGCACCACCACCTTCGATCGCGAGGACACCAAGTACAAGCAACTGGTGCTGCCCGCCGGCATCCCGCGCATCGCCGTCGAGATGGGCGTGACCGACTTCTGGTGGAAGTACGGCTGCGCCGCGGTGGTCGGCATCGACACCTATGGCGAGTCGGCCCCGGCCGGCGTGCTGTTCAAGCATTTCGGCTTCACGGCCGAGAACGTCGCCGACACGGTGCTGGCCGCGCTGCAGCGCGCGCGCTGATCCCTCCCGGTTCTCGTTTTTTGCAATCCATCCATCCCTAGAGGCTCACACCATGACGATCAAGATTGGCATCAACGGCTTCGGCCGCATCGGCCGCAACGTACTGCGCTCGGCCGTGCAGAACTTCTCCGACATCGAAGTCGTTGGCATCAACGACCTGCTGGAGCCCGAGTACCTCGCGTACATGCTGCGCTATGACAGCGTGCATGGCCGCTTCAAGGGCGAGGTCTCGGTCGAGGGCAACACGCTGATCGTCAACGGCAAGAAGATCCGCCTGACGCAGGAGCGCGACCCCGCCAATCTGAAGTGGAACGAAGTCGGCGCCGACATCGTGATCGAGTCCACCGGCCTGTTCCTGGACAAGGCCAGCGCCGAGAAGCACATCGCTGCCGGTGCCAAGAAGGTGCTGATGTCGGCCCCGTCCAAGGACGACACGCCCATGTTCGTGTTCGGCGTGAACCACGCCACCTACGCCGGCCAGGCCATCATCTCCAACGCGTCCTGCACCACCAACTGCCTGGCCCCCGTGGCCAAGGTGCTGCATGACAAGTGGGGCATCAAGCGCGGCCTGATGACCACCGTGCACGCCGCCACCGCCACGCAAAAGACCGTGGACGGCCCGAGCAACAAGGACTGGCGCGGCGGCCGCGGCATTCTGGAAAACATCATCCCCAGTTCCACCGGCGCCGCCAAGGCCGTGGGCGTGGTGATCCCCGAGCTGAACAAGAAGCTGACCGGCATGTCCTTCCGCGTGCCCACCTCCGACGTGTCGGTGGTGGACCTGACGGTGGAGCTGGAGAAGGAAGCCAGCTACGACGAGATCAAGGCCGAGATGAAGGCCCAGTCGCAGGGCGCGCTGAAGGGCGTGCTGGCCTATACCGAGGACAAGGTGGTGGCCACCGACTTCGTGGGCGAGACCCACACCTCGGTGTTCGACGCCGACGCCGGCATCGCCCTGGACAAGACCTTCGTGAAGGTCGTGGCCTGGTACGACAACGAGTGGGGCTACTCCAACAAGTGCCTGGAGATGGTGCGCGTGATGGCCGGCAAGTAAGCCGCAGCCTCCGCCGCTCACAGAGAACGCGCCTTCGGGCGCGTTTTTTATGTCAAATATGCCTCTGGCGCTTATCCATCAAGCGTAGGTAGCTATTTATTCAATAGCAAAGCACGTCCACGGCCGGCACCCCATACTTGCGGCATGACCACCTCTCCCGCCCTCCCCACCGCCGCCGACGTGCTGCGCTTTTGGTTCGACGAGGCCACGCCGCAGCAATGGTTCGCCAAGGACGCCGCGTTCGACGCCGCCATCCGCACCCGCTTCGCCGCGCTGCATGCGCAGGCCGCGCAGGGGGAGTTGTGGCACTGGCGCGGCGATGCCCAGGGCCGCCTGGCGGAAATCCTGGTGCTCGACCAGTTCTCGCGCAACCTGCACCGCGACACCCCCGCCGCCTTCTCGCAGGACGGCATGGCCCTGGTGCTGGCGCAGGAGGCCTTGGCACAGGGTCTGGACGCGCGGCTGGAGCCCGCGCAGCGCGCCTTCCTGTACATGCCCTACATGCACAGCGAGTCGCCGCGCGTGCAGGAAGAATCGGTGCGCCTGTTCACCGCGCTGGGCAACCCGGGCAGCCTGCACTTCGCGCATGCGCACCGGGACATCATTGCGCGCTTTGGCCGCTATCCGCACCGCAACGCCGCTCTGGGCCGCGCCAGCACGGCCGAGGAGCTCGCCTTCCTGCAGCAGCCGGGCAGCAGCTTCTGAAGGCAAAAGGCCGCAGGAGCCCACGCTCCTGCGGCCTTTTTCATGGTGCAGCGCCCTACTGTCGGGCGCTGGCAGCTATTGCATCAATAGCGCCCGCTCACTCCGCCGTGCGGATGGTGTCGCGGCCGTTGCGGTCCTTGGCACGCTCGATGTCGTCGCCCAGCGCGCGCACCAGCTTCTCCACGGCCGCCGTGAAAGCATCGGCCACCTTGGCCGCCTCGGCACGCGCAGCCACAGGCTGGCGGCCAGCGGGGCGCACCTCGATCACGCAGCGCTTGTCGGCCGCGCCGGACTTGCCGCCGTCCACATCGGACAGGAACACCTCCACGCGCGTCACGTGCTCGCGAAAGCGCGCCAGCTTGGCGGTGGCTTCTTCCTGCACCCAGCGGGCCAGCGATTCGCCGCCCTGGATGTGGTCGTCGGTATGCACCTGGATCTGCATGTTTTCTCCTTCGTGAAGTGGATGGGTCGATGGGGCGGACGGTAGCGCCCCTGTCTTTATCATGCCCCAGTAGGCGCCTGCATGCTTGATTCGTATCAAGCAAAACGCACAGCCGCGCTCTGCGGCTCGTTCCTACAGCGTGCGGGCAAGCGCGGTGTTACAACTGAGTCGATGACTGTCCTGCCGCCCTGGCTACAGCCCGACCGCATGCCGTCGGTGACGCCCTCCCAGCCGCGCCTGAAGATCGGCCTGTCCGCGTGCTTTTCGCATGCGGACCCGGGCCGGCCGCTGTTCACCAACAAGACCCTGCAGTACGTGGAGCAGTCCATCGCGCACTGGATCATGTCGGCCGGCGCGCTGGTGGTGATGGTGCCCTGCCCCACGGGCGAGACCGCGCGCGGCGACGTCACGCTCAAGCACTATGCCGAGTGGCTCGACGGCGTGGTGATGCACGGCGGGGCGGACGTCTGGCCCGGCAGCTACGGCGAGGTGCCGCTCAAGGACGCATGGCTGGGCGATCGCGTGCGCGACCTGTACGACCTGGCGGTGGTGGAGGCCTTCGAGCAGGCCGGCAAGCCCATCTTCGGCGTGTGCCGCGGGCTGCAGCTCATCAACGTGGCTTTTGGCGGCACGCTGTACCAGGACATCGAGACCCAGCACCCCGGCGCGCTGCAGCACCGCAACCCGAGCACCTACGACCAACACTTCCACGAGGTGGACATCGTGCCCGGCACGCGGCTGGCGCGGCTGTATCCGGAGCAGCCGCGCGTCACCGTGAACAGCATCCACCACCAGGGCATCAAGAACCTGGCGCCCGGCTTCGACATCGAGGCCTGGAGCTACCCCGACGGCGTGCCCGAGGCGATACGCCGCAACCCGAGCCACGGGCGCGGCTACATCGCGGCGACGCAGTGGCACCCGGAATTCCGCGCCAGCGCGGCCGTCACGCTGGACGACTCGCCGCTGCTGCACGACTTCCTGGCCGCCTGCAGCCGGGCGCGCGTGCTGCCCCGGCCCGGCCACAGCCCGCTGCAGATCCGCGACCGCGCGGAGCGCCTGCTGCGCCGCGCATTGCTGCGCAGGTGTTAACCAAAATGGTCGCTGGCGCTTGATAGGCAAGCGCTGACAGCTATCAATAACGCAGCATCAATGGTGGTGCCCGTGCCCGCCATGCACATGGCGGTGGGCGATTTCCTCGGCCGTGGCGGCGCGCACCTCGGTCACCTTGCAGGCAAAACGCAGCGCCTTGCCGGCCAGCGGGTGGTTGCCGTCCAGGTGCACCACGGGGCCCTTGATCTTGACCACGTGGAACATCTGCGGCTGGCCGTCGGCGCCGGGGCCCTGCAACTGGCCGCCCACCTTCACGCCGGGCGGGAACTCGCTCTTGGGGATGGTGCGCACCAGGCTCTCGTCGCGCGCGCCGAACGCGTCCTCCACCGCCAGGTCCAGCGTGACGACATGGCCCGGGGCCTGGCCTTCCAGCGCGGCCTCGACCTTGGGGAAGATGTTCTCGTAGCCGCCGTGCAGGTAGGCCACATTGCCGGCATCGAGCGGCTTGCCCGTGGCGGGATCGGTGACGCGGTAGCTGAGCGTGACGGCGGTGTCTTGGGTGATGTTCATGGCTTGGTTTCCGTGGAGGGCGGCGGCGCGGGCAGGCGCCGCCACAAGGCCGCCATTGTCCCGCACACGCCAAGGCCGCGCGGGCGGCCGGGCCGGCCGCTGCGCAGGCGTTCAGGCCTGCGGCACCTCGTCCTGCGCGCTGCCCGGGTGGCGCGCAAAGCGCCGGGGGGCGCTGCCATGCACCGGGTCGCTCGCGTCCCAGGGCCAGCCGCCGAACTGCGTGCGGCGAAAGTCCTGCATGGCCTGCATGATTTCCTGCTGGGTGTTCATCACGAACGGGCCGTACTGCACCACCGGCTCGCCGATGGGACGGCCCTGCAACAGCAGGCATTCCACGGTGTCGCCGCCGGTGTTGACCAGCTCCAGCGCCCGATCGGCCGCCACCTCCAGCGCCGCGTGGCCGCCCTGGGGCTCGCCGGCGATCGAGAGCCCTTCGCCCACGAACCAGTACAGCATGCGGCGCGTGCCCTGTCCGCGGGCCGCCGGCAGCGTCCAATGCGCGCCGGGCTCCATGCGCAGCGTCCAGATGGCGACGTCGGCGTCCGCCTGCGCGGCCCAGGACTCGGGGGGCGGCGGCAGCGGCGCACCGGCGCCGTCCAGCGCGCCGGCGACCACGGTGACCGTGGTGCGCAGGCCGGCCGCGTCGGCATGCTCCAGGCGCGGGATGCGTTCGTTCCACAGCATGGTGAAGTGCGGCTGCACCATCTTGTGGCGCGCGGGCAGATTCAGCCAGATCTGGAACAGCTCCAGCGGGTTGGGCGCGTCGGTGTTCAGCAGCGGGAACATCTCCGAATGCATGATGCCCGCGCCGGCGGTGACCCACTGCACGTCGCCGCCACCGAAGCGCGCGGCCGCGCCCAGCGAGTCGGCATGGTCGATCAGGCCCTTGCGCACCAGCGTGACGGTCTCGAAGCCCCGGTGCGGGTGGCCGGGAAAGCCGGGCACGTGCTCGCCGTGGTACATCGAAAAGCCGTCCTTGCGGCTGAAGTCGCTGCCCATCTGGCGCCCCTCCAGCGCCACCGCCTGCACGCCCATGGCGCCGTTGCCGGCGGGATAGGCGTCGTCATGGTGGGCGCAGAACAGGAACGGATCGAGCGTGGGCCACAGCGGCCCCAGGGGCTGGGATTGCAGGACGGGACTGGCGCGGGTGTTCATGGGGTTCCTTTCCAAGGCCGGCGCGGCGACACGGCGCAGGCACTGTGCATCATGTGGGGACGGAAGGCCATTTGCCCAGCGGGCGCCGGCGCGACACTGCGGCCCATGCGTGGAACGATGGCAGCCCAATCTTCGAGCAAAAACCGTCGCAAAGGCAGTCGGGCTGAGCGCTGGCAGCTATCTTTTCATGAGCAACCTGGCGCCCTGTGCGCGGGCCCCAGCTCCCGCAGCGAAGGCCCGCCCGCGTCACCTGCCCCGCGCCTTCAGCCCGGCGCGGAGTCCGCCAGCACCATCCACGACACGCCAAAGCGGTCGTTGACCATGCCGAACGCGGGCGAAAAGAAGGTCTTGGCCATCGGCGCCACCACCGTGCCGCCGTCGGCCAGCGCGTCGAACCTGCTGTGCGCCTCCACCTCGCTGGCCACCGAGAGCGTGAGCGAGATGCCGTTGAACACCGGGTGGCCGCCCGCCATGCCGTCCGAGGCCATGAGGGTCGTCTCCCCCACGCGCAGTTCCGCATGCATGACCTTGTCGCCGGGCACGGCGGCCGACGCGGAGCATTCGCCCGCGGGCGGCTCGGGGCTGTCCCGAAAGCGCATCAGCAACTGCGTCTGCGCGCCCAGCGCCTGGGCGTAGAACGCCAGCGCCTCTTCGCAGCGGCCATCGAACATCAGATAGGGTTGGACTTGCATCGCGTTCTCCGCACAAAGGGCCGTGGGGTTGAAAGGCACCGCCTACGCCGCCGCGCCGATGGCGGGCCGGGCCTGTCCGCGCGGGTCCAGCGCCACCTGGATCTGCGGCGCCCCGCGCACGTCGGGGCGGGCGCGGTCGCCCAGGTCCTGCAGCGCGGTGAACTGCCCGTCCAGGTACAGGAAGGTGATGCTGGCGGCAATGTGGGCCAGCGCCTGCCGCGCATCGTCAAAGCCTTCGGCCTCCACGCGCCCGTCGCCATCCAGCTGGTAGGCCCAGCCCTGCGCCTGCGGTGCGAGGGCACCCAGGTCGATGAGCTTGTCGCGCACATTGCTGGCGTACACGCGCCCGCCCGACGCGTACAGCGTGAAGGTGTGGGCGGGGTGGCTTTCGGCCGGCGGCGGCGCGGCGTCGGTGGCGTCGGTGTGGGAGGGGCGAGAGGTCATGGCGGCGTCCTGGCGGTGGCAGGTGGGATGCCGCGCCACACATGGTGCGGCCCCGGCAGCGCCATCGTAGGCAGCCGGCCGCGCGCGGGCTGTAGGAAAACGCCGGGCGCTGCTGCTTTGCATAAAAAAGGCCTGCAGCGCCCGCCCATCAAGCGCTGACAGCTATGCAAATAGGAGCATCAGCGCCGTCCGCGCCCCCACCACCAACCCACCGCCAGGCCGACCACACCGAGTACCGCCACCACCGTGGCCGATCCCGCCATGCGCTGACGGTGGCCGCCGTCGATGGAAGTCTGGTGCGAGGGGGCAAACAGATTGCCTTGGGTGAGCGGCGCGGGCGCTGCGCGGCGCAGCCCCAGGTCGCTGAACCAGCGCATGGCGCGGGCCGTGCCCTGCGGCGCCAGCGCATGCGCCACACGCCCGGGCATCGCGCCCAGGCCCAGCCAGGTGACGGCGCGCGGGTGGGCCGCATCGGCCAGGTCCACGATGGCCTGGGCCACCGCGCGCGGGTCCACCATGGGCAGCGGCGGGCGGATGCGCCGGCCCGTGTAGTTGGCGCCGTGCGACAGGCCCGGCGAATCGACGAACGTGGGCGCCACGTCGCACACATGCACCTGGGGCAGGTCGACCACCTCGGCGCGCAGGCTTTCGGACAGGCCGCGCAGGCCGAACTTGCTGGCCGTGTAGGCAGCCGCGTAGGGCGCGGGCACCCAGCCGCCCAGCGAGATCAGGTTCACCAGCAGGCCGTGGCCCTGCGCGCGAAAGCGCGTGAGCGCCGCGTGCGCGCCGTGCACGTGGCCCAGCAGGTTGGACTCGATCACGCGGCGGTGCGCGGCCAGCGGCACATCGTCAAAGCGCCCCACGGCTCCCACGCCCACGCCGTTGATCCACACATCGATGCGCCCGAAGTGGCGCACCGCCTTGTCGGCCAGGGCCTGCACCGCGTCGGCGTCGGTCACGTCGGTGGGAATGCCCAGCGCCTGCCCACCCTCGGCGCGGCAGGCCAGCGCCACAGGGGCCAGCGTGTCAGGGTTGCGCGCGGCCAGCACCAGGCGCGCGCCGCGGCGCGCAAACGCCAGCGCCGTGGCATGGCCGATGCCGCTGGAGGCGCCGGTGATCACCACTACCGGATTGGGCGAGGACGCGAAGACGCTGGACGGGCTGGCGGGCAAAGCTGTGGTCATGGTGCGGCGGGCCGCGCAGGCTGCGCGGCGCAACGAAGGGCAAAACCCTATTTGTAACCGCGCTGGCGGCGCAACGGCGTAGGACAGCCGCCCTCGCGCTGTGCATTTGCATCCAAACAGCCCGCAGCGCTTGCGTATCCAGCGCGAAGCGCTATGGGTAGCGCAGCATTCACGACAGCGGCTTGGTGCCGAAGCGCACCAGCAGCCCGCGCGGGGTGACGGTGATGCTCTCGGGCTGCAGGCCCATGCCGTCGGCCAGCGCCAGGTCTTTGTCACGCAGCTGGTGCAGCACCACCTCGCGCAGCGACTGGTCGGCCAACTGCTGGCCGTAGCGCTGCAGCATGCCGGCGGCAGAGGGCTGCACACCGTCCAGGCGCAGCGCGTTCACATGCAGGTCGTGCGCGCGGATGGTGCGGTCGGTGGGTTCGTAGCGCAGGCCGAAGTCCACATCGAACGCGCCCGTGTACCGCCGCGCCTGCAGCAGCGCGCCGCTGGCCGCCACGTCCAGCACGGCGTTGAGGCGGTTGCGCTCGGGCAGCAGCGTGAGTTGCGGCGTCTGCAACTGCAGGTCCAGCAGCCCGCCCAGCGGGTAGCTGCGCGGGAAACGCTCGGCCAGTGCCTGCTGCAGCTGCTGGGTGCTGATGGTGTAGCTGGGCTGCGCACTGGCGCAGCCGGCGGCCAGGGCCAGGGCGGCGGTCAGTGCGTGCGAGAGGGCGAGTCGGCGGTGCATGGCGTTGTCAGCGAAAGACTTGGCATTGTGCGCAGCGCCGCGGCCCGCGGTGCAACCAACTGCGTCAACCGGTGTGCTGCGCGCCGGCCAGCGCGCGCAGTTGCTGGTGCGCAGCGCTGTCCAGGTCCACGGGGCGCTGGTGCTTGGCCTGCAGGTAGCGCTCGCTGAACACGTCCAGCCAGGCCAGCAGCAACGCGGCCGCGTGCGTGTCGCCCGCCTGCGCCAGGCACAGCGCCGCCACCTCGGCGGTGCAGAAATGGTCGCTGCGCTTAGCAGGCCGTTGAAAAATCCCCCGCCGACGCCCGCGTTGGCCGCTACGATCTGAAGCCATCGGTGAACGACCCAGACGAGGACGATGAGAGGCAGTCAAGATTTCCAGGGGGCGATGTTCAGCTACATCAGCCTTGAAGAGCGCGTGCCGCAGGCACACCCGCTGCGCAAGTTGCGCGCGGTGGTTGATGCGCTGCTGGCAACCATGAACCGCGAGTTCGAAGCGGTGTACGCCCGCCGTGGCCGCCCATCGGTGCCACCGG
>NZ_MTBE01000021.1:0-73933 GCF_002916785.1 Diaphorobacter sp. LR2014-1
CTAGTGTCGTGAGTTAAAAATTCATTGAATTATTTTCTGCCAATGCAGTCAGTCGTGTAGTGTGTTGCACGACGAGGTGCCCATGAGCGGAAGACCAAAGACTCCATTGGTGTTGAGCGCGACGGAGCGCGAACAACTGATCGCGCTGACCAAGCGTCGCAAGACAGCGCAGGCCCTGGCCTTGCGAGCACGCATTGTGCTGGCCTGTGCCGAGGGCCTGGAAAACAAGGTGGTGGCAGCGCGTCAACGGGTCACTCAGCAAACGGTATCGAAGTGGCGCGGTCGGTTTGTCCAGCTGCGCCTGGACGGTCTGTTTGATGCGCCGCGCCCGGGTGCGCCGCGTACGATTGACGATGCCCGAGTCGATGCCGTCATTGCCAAGACGCTGGAGTGTGTGCCCGCCGGTGCCACGCACTGGAGCACGCGCAGCATGGCGCGCGCCATGGATGTGTCACAGACGGCTGTGAGCCGAATCTGGCGGGCTTTTGGCTTGCAGCCGCACCGCCAGGAAACATTCAAACTCTCCAGTGATCCGCTGTTCGTCGAGAAGGTGCGCGACATTGTCGGCCTGTACCTGGATCCGCCGCTCAAGGCGATGGTGTTGTGCGTGGATGAGAAGAGCCAGATCCAGGCGCTGGACCGCACACAGCCGATACTACCGCTGGCACCGGGCATTGCCGAGCGGCGCACCCACGATTACATGCGCCACGGCACGACGACGCTGTTTGCGGCGCTGGACATTGCCACGGGCGAAGTGATCGGGGAGTTGCATCGGCGCCATCGCAGCGCGGAGTTCCTGCAATTTCTGCGTACCATCGAAGCCAACGTGCCTGCGGGGCTGGACGTGCATCTGGTGATGGACAACTACGGCACGCACAAGACCGCCTCAATCAGGGCATGGTTCGCCAGACACCCCAGGTTTCACGTGCACTTCACTCCCACCTCGGCATCCTGGCTGAACCAGGTAGAGCGTTGGTTCGCTACCCTCACTGAGAAGTACATCCGTCGCGGCACGCACAGATCAACAAGACAGCTCGAACAAGCAATCCGCCAATACCTCAAACTCAACAACGCTGATCCAAAACCATTCGTCTGGGCCAAGTCTGCCCAAGACATCCTTGCAAGCGTTGAAAGATTTTGTCTGCGAATTTCTAACTCAGGACACTAGTGCGATGACCGGGCTGAAAGTTTGCAAAGCCGTGAACACCTGCTCCCACTGCTGAATCCAACAGATTCACGAGGTTCCAACACACACTCTCGTGTCAATTCACACTTCCTCTTCGCCTCCGACCGTAAGGTCGCAATCCAATTGCGTTTGCTGCTGCTCGAGGATGGCAGTTCGACATGGGGCATGCGCTATTTACAATGTCTCGTTCCCCATAACTGGTACAGAACCTGGAGGACGCCGAACTCCACGGCATGATGAGCTTGACGCACGACAGCGCTCGGTAACGCCGCACGTTGGTCTCCCAGCGCACCCCCCAGCGGTCCACCATGTCGCCGGCCGGCCTGCGGACGGTCACCAGTTCCCAGCCCAGCCTTTGCGCGAGGCGCTCGCACACCGGCGCCGAATCCTTCCACTCAATCCGGCCCAGGTCGCTGTGGATCAGGACCCGCTGCCCCATATGCCCGATGGCGTCGAGATGGCTGCACACGCGGTACGCGAGCGCCTGGCTGTCCTTGCCACCGCTCACCCCCACATAGGCCGGCGCGTGCTCCGCCAGTGCCGCGTCGATCATGGGATCGCGGGCGATGTCGAAGCGCGGTGCGGGAACGGAGCCAGGGCGGGTTGTCATGCTCCCAGCATCCCTGCGAACAGCGCGCATTCAAGGGCGGCCCCGCACGCGCGCCCTCCTCATTCGCCTCCAGCTTGCCGCCGGGGCTGCAGGGAGGCTGTCGTCCCGCGCGCTCTGAACAGCAGCGCACGTTCTCCTCAATAGACGTCGCGGGCATAGCGCCGGTCTCTCGACATACAGGCCAGGTAGTCCGTGGCGGCATCCGCCGTCATGGCGCCATGCTCCTGCACGATCTGCCGGAGCGCTGCATCCACGTCCCTGGCCATGCGGCCGGCATCGCCGCAAACATAGAAGTGCGCGCCCTCCTGCAACCAGGCCCACAGCAGCGCGCCCTGCTCCCGCAACCGTCCGAAGTTCGTGGGGTGGGTCTTGATGCCGGAGACTTTGACCACCTTGCCACCCTGCACGTCCAGGGCCATGCCGCAGCCCACCCCGCAATAGGGGCACACGGTCTTCACCGAGGTCGTGGTCGCCGAGTTCATCCCGTCCTCCCGGAGAGCCGCTGCGCGCGGCGCAGGGGGTCCTGCGGCGGTCGGCAACAGCAGCCTGTCGAATGCGCAAAAAAAACGCGTCCGCACCTTCCTGACCACCGCGCTGAAGCGATGAAGGAACGTGCGGACGCCGTTGTCCTGCCTGAATCACGCCCAACATCGGGCGAGGTCCATGGATCTGCCTAGATCATGGATCCGGTGTCGCAAGACTTGTGCCAGCGATATACCTCCACGGATATAGCGCCGGTACACCGACAAGCCTGCGCTTGCTGCACCAGAACGCAGCAGCCGACATGCGGCAGTGCCCGGCTTGGTGCGCTGCACCGGAATGCTGGCGGCGGCTACAGGCCGTCGGTGCGACCCTCCACGACCTGCAGCAGCATCAGCATCACCCGCCGCGAAAGCTGCTGCGGCGAGTGCACGCACAGGCTGAGGACCGGGGTCGGGGTCAGCCCGGCAACTCCAACGCCGCCACCAGCGCCTCGGTCATCGCTTCATTGAGCGCGCGCGGCACGTCGAAGGTCTCGTGCAACGTGTTCATCGCATGGAACAGGCGGTGCATCACGCGGCCCAGCTGTTCGGGCGCGCGCATCCGGTAGCTGACCGCGGCGCCCTGCCCGGGCTGCGGCTCCGCGTCCACCAGCATCAGCACGATCAGCTTCAACTGGTCGGGCAGGGGCAGCAGGAAGTGCAGCCAATAGCCCCACTGCGCATCGACCGCGCGGAAGAAGCGCACGCATTCGGGGATCAGCGGCAGCGGCCGGGGATCGTCGTCGTAGCCTTCGACCTGGATCACCATGCGGCCGGCGAAGCGCATCACCTGGTTCGCGTCATCGCTGAACAGCAGGAGCCGCTCGACCGTGCTGCCGACGCGGAAGGCCTCGATGTCGGCGCGGGTGATGACGACGATGGCCAGGTCCGCCTTCGGCGACAGGCGACCGAATCCGTCGGCATCCGTGATTCTGATTTCCATGGCAAATGCTCCTATGTGTGGTGGTGCGGCCTCGCGGCCGCTCAGTCCTCATCCTTGGCAGCGTGCGCGGGAGGGGCCGCGCCATCGAGCGGCCGCTGCCGGGCCCCCTGCGCCGCTGCGGCGCGCGCATCCATCACCTCGCGGGTGCGAAACCCGACCGGCAGCCGCACCTGGGGGTCGGCGAAGACCCACAGATGGAACTGGTTCGCCGTGTCCACGAGCCGCGACTCGGCCGGATAGACCTCGAAGCCCTCGTGCTCCTCGCCGACGATGGCGTTCTTGATCCGCTGCAGATCGCGCCAGTCGTGGATGGGCGCGCGGTCGCGGCGCTTGATCGACAGCCAGAGCATGTCGCTGGTGTCCGGCCCGAAGGGCGCCGCGATCCGCTGGACGTTGACCTGGTAGCGCTCGTTCACGTAGACGCGCTGGCGCCTAAGCGCCGCAGCCTGCGCGCGCGCCGCTTCCACGTCGATCCCGAAGCGCGCGGCCAGCACACGCGGATTGAACGCGCCATCGGGCAGGCGCGCGGCTTCGAAGGGGCCCATCGGCGGCAGGGGCGTCTCGAGCCGCTGCAGCGCGATGGCGCTGTTGTCCAGGCGGTGCGAGCGCCGCTGCCCACGCCTCCCGCTCGCCTGCGACCGTGGGGCCGACCTCGGCGCTAGCCATGCCCGGCCGCATCCAGGTGAACCAGCACGCGCCGGCCAGATCGGCGCCGTCCTCCGGCCGGCCACGGTGGACCTCGTAGCCATCGGCCTGCAGCAGGCGCCGCACTTCTTCGCAGAATCGGGTCGTGTTCATGATGAAGGGGGTGTTTCGTCGTCGGGGCGGCCGCTGTCGCCGCGTTGCCCAAGCTTCCCGCGCTTGCGCGCGGGTTCAACCCCGCCGGGCGGCGGCCGCGCCGTATCCTGGGTGCCGTCAGGCCCGAACAGCAGCCTCTGCACGTGCGCGCGTGGCAGGTGCGGCGCGGAGCCCGGCTCGCGGGCGGCGGCATGCGTGCGCGTCGCCGACGCCGAAGCCCCGTGGCCTCCATCGCCCCCATGCCGCGGCACCTCGCCGGTGCCGGCTCCAGCGGCCGGTTGCCCCTCGGGCGCGGATGCCTCCTCGCTGGCGAACCGGCGCTGCAGGCGGTATCGCCAGCCGCCGAGCACATGGGCCGGGGTATGCCACCGGCTCCAGACCTCTCCGCTCAGCGAGTTGCCATGCACCACGACGGCCGGGATGTGCAGCAGCGCGAGCTGCAGGAAACTCATGTGGACGCACCGCACGTCGATGTCGACGCACGTGGCGTGCAGGACCTGCTGGTAGTTCAGCCCCGCCGCATGCAGCGCGTCGGCCATCGCGATCACCATCCCCCCTGCCCCGCAGGCGGGCTCCATGACGTCGACGAAGCCATTGGCTTCGACCTCGCCCCTGGCGGCGGCCGCGTCCCCCACGAGGACCCGCGCCATGAGCTGCGAGACGTGGAACGGCGTGAACACCTGGCCCGCCCTGTCGTTGCCCAGGTCCAGCGTCATGTACAGGCTGCCGAGCAGGTCCTCGAACTCGCCTTGCGCGCAGCACTGTTCCATCGCGAGGGAGAGGTACCCCAGCATGCGCGGAAAGCGCTCAAAGTCCTCGCGCGGGTACTTCTTCACGATGTCGTGGTAGCGGGCCTCCCGCTGGTCGAACTGGGCCTTGTCCACCGCGTTGCTGATCGACAGGCACGACAGCTCGATGAAGTCGGCGAACACGTCGCGAACGCTCCAGCGCGGCGCCATGCCCTGCAGCAGCGCGACAAGCTCGCGCCGTGGATCCTCGATTCCCCGGCCTTCCCGGCCGGAAGGGTGTTGCTTCATCACGTTCTCCTTCGTCCTCGCGATGGCGAGGCGTCGGAGACAGGTTCGAAGGCAAAGCAGGCGGATCAACCCCGCGTCCGGCGGGGCCCGGCCAGGGCCGTGGCCTGGACGCCGGCGCATCGGACAGCGCCGATGGCGGCTCCAGGCCGGCGCTGCCGCTCAGGGGGTCGGGGACGGGTCCTGCGCGCACTCGAGCCACGCCGGCCGCCGGGCGCGGTGGAACCGGCAGGTGGCCCAGTGGCGCCGGGCCCGTGCGCGCAAGGCCTCCTGGTGGTAGCGCCGCTGGCCCGGCGTGCCCCGGTACGCCAGCTCCCCTGCGTTCACCCAGTGCTGGATGGTTGTGGCGCTCACCCCGGCCTCGCGCGCGGCGGCGCCCAGGCTCAGCCATTCGGGGGCCTGCGGCTCGCGCACTGCCTGGGGATGCCGCAGCGCTTCACGCAGCCGCTCCACCATCGGCCCGGTGAGGTACTGGCGGCGCCGGTCCCAGCGCGCCTGCGCCACGCGGACGGTGCCGTCGCGCTTGCGCGCCTTCACCCAGGCCAGCGGCACGTCCAGCAGTGCCGCCGCCTCTTCCAGCGTGTGGCCCTCCTGGGATTCCCGCCGCTTGATGGCCGCCTGCACCGTCACCAGCGGGATGCCCCGGGCCGTCCGCCACGTGAGCCCGTCGAGCAGCACGCGCAGGCGCTCGATGGAGACGCCCACGCGGCGCGCGGCCTCCGCTTCGCTGAACCCCAGCCGCTCGCGCAACTGCGCGCACTGCTGGCGCAGCACGTAGTCCCTGCCGCGCATCGCGCCCTCCGTGCCGTGTTTGGAGCCCAGGGTGCCCGCCGCGATGTGCTGGCGCAGTTCGCGCGGCGTGAACAGGTACTGGCGACAGGCCGTCTCCAGCGCGATCCAGGACCGTTCTCCCTCGCCGCTGGGGCAGCGGCGAGCGATCCACCGCGTGGCGTCGGTGCGGGTCACGTAGAGCGTGCCGTTGCAGGACGCGGCCGCCAGGACGCCGCTGGCGATGGCGCGGCGCACGTGGCTCTGCGGGCAGCAGGCCGCCGCGGCCACCTCCGCCACCGTGCTTCCGGGCGTCCAGGGCCGCGTCAGGTGGCGCTTGGCGCCCTGGGCCAGGCCCGGGTAGCGCGCCGCGAAGTCGTCGAAGTCCTTCGGCGCCCCCTGCACGCCCCAGATGTCCCGGCAGGTCGCGCAGTCCTCGGGGTGGCGCCGCTGCTGCCACCGGCGCCAGGTGGCCCGCAGGTTGTCGGCCAGGGGCTTGCCATGCCAGGGCATGGGCCGGCCCGCGCGCCGGTCCGCGATGAGCTGGCGCGCCATGTCGGCCGCGATGTGCCAGGTGCCGAACTGCGTGGACGGCCCGGGCACCCCGAAGGGGTTGCAGCGCAGGGCCGTCGGCACATGGCCCATGCGCGCGAACTCGGACAGTTTGTCGCTGCGGATGCCCAGGGGTTCGCGCAGGGATGCAAGGCGCACGAAGCCCTCGGGTGGCGCGGCGCGCTGCGCCTTCCAGGCGGCCCAGGCCGCGTGCGGTATCACGAGCCGGCGGCCGACCTTGTGCGCGGCGAGCGCGCCGCTGCGGATGGCCTGGTGGATCAGCGCCGTCGAGCCAACCTCGCGCCCGGCCTCGGTGGTCGTGATGCCGCCGAGCACGTCGCCCGACTGCAGGCCGATCAGATGGACGCGCCCCTGCACGGCCACGGCGGTGCGCTCGGCGGCCGCATCGCCCGTGCGTTCGCGCAGGCGCGCCGTGAGCACCTGCGCGATTTCTTCCGTCCCGAGCTGGCCCACCAGCCCAGCCAGCAGAGCGACCTCCGGCGCCTGCCACTCGTAGCCGCCCCGCCCCGTCCTGCGCGGCGCGGGCCATTCCTCCTCGGCCGGAGCGCGGCCGTGCCGCAGGGCGAACAGTTCGGCGAAGTCGAGCGGCCTGTCCCGCCTCTCGCAGGCGCCCGTCCGCCGCACCGACGCGACCGCCTCGGGCGACCCCGAGCACGGTGGCCAGATGGTGCACGGCCGCGCGCCAGCCGTGCGCGAGCACGAAGTCCACCCAGCGCGGTTCCTCGTCCGCGCCGCCCGGAACAAGCGCGGCAGCATCGTGCCGTTCCATCATCGCGTCTCCAGTTCGTCCTGCAGCGCGGCAGCGCCGGCCAGCATCTGCTGGGTGGACAGCCCCGCGATGGCGCCCAGCAGGCCCACCACCGGATCGGTCAAGGCCTGCAGGCGCCCGGTCGGGATGCCCCGCATGGCGCGGTCCCATTGGCTGAAGGTGGCCGGCAGGGTCCGGCGCACGGGCCGGGCCTTGGGCGCCACCCTGGCCAACGCCTGCGCCATCGGCATGCGCACCTTCTCGACGCCGCGGCGCGAGAGACAGAAGAATTCGCCCGGCGCCAGCGCATTGAGGTCCGTGAACTCGATGCGCGATGCCCGGAACTGCGGCGCCAGTGCCGCCCAGGCAGTCGCGTCCTCCTGGCAGCCGATCAAGGTCAGGTTCTTGTTCGCGAAGAGCGTGCGGTGCAGCGTGCCGGTGTACCGCAAGGCAGTGATGAACAGGTCGAGGGCGCGCTTGCGGCCCCGGCCGGCGAACTCGTTGATGATGCCGGCGGCCTCGCCCGCATCTTCGGCGCATTTCTTGGCGGTGCTGAACAACTGTCCCTCGTCCACCACGACGAACAGCGGCTTTCGGATGCGCTCGGCCGCGTCGAGGATGGCGCGGCCATAGGGCAGGAACGCGGTGGCATCGCGCGCGCTGACCACGACGATGGACTGCGCGCGGCTTTGCAGCAGCGCGGCCAGATGCTCCGCGTCGCGCACCGCCGCGCCGTAGAGCGACTCCATCTCGCTTTCAGGGTCGATCAGCACGCTGACCCAGCCCTGGGCCGACAGCTGCTCGGCCATCAGCAGGCCGGCATTGGTCTTGCCCATGCCGCGCGGGCCAACCGCGACCGCCAGCAGGCCCGTGGTGGCGTACTCGGCCAGGTCGATCGGCGCGCCGCCGAGGTCCAGGTGCGCGGTCAGCATCTCTTCGCGCCGGATGACGGCGTGGGGGACCATAGGGTGGTTCATTGCCCGTCCTCCGGCTGCAGCAGCGTGTCGCGCAGGCAGAGCACCTGCTTGGGGTTCAGCGAGAACACCACGGCGAAGTCGTCGATGACCTGCTCCGTGATGGCGGCCAGCAGCCCCGAGCGGCGCGCCTGGGCGATCAGCTTGCGCTGGGCCGCCCAGCCGTGGCCGCCCGCAGGGGCTGCCGCCGTGAAGGTGCCGATCTGCGCATGCAGCTGGTCCATGCCGTACGGCGTGGCATCGGGGCCGAGGTCGCAGGCGAGCCGCTCGTTGAGCAGCGCGAGCAACTGCTGGGCCGGCATGAAGCCGTGCACCTTGCGGATCAGCGCGCGCTCGGCTTCGGTGAACTCGCGCGCAGGCGCCGACGGCGCGCGCGCGGCCAGGGCCGCGGGCGCCGTGGGCGGCGAGGCGCCGGGCTGGCCCAGCCCCAGGCGGCGCGCCTCGGGCCGGCGCTTGCAGGCGCCGCACAGCGCCAGCGAGGGGTCGTCGTCCTCCTCCGCACCGAGGATGCAGGTGCACAGGCGGCAGCGCAGGGACGCTTGCGCGGCGGCCGGCGGGACGACCCCGTCCTCACGCGGGTGCGGGTGCGCCTGCTTGGCCGACAACGCCCCGGGGTGCGCGCAGGGTGCGGACGGCGCCGATGAGGGCGTCTGTCTGCGCGTCGTGCAGTCGGGCCAGGGCGGGCGCTTGGCCGGCGCGTCGCGCGATGGAAGATCGAGAAGGGAAGATGGCATGGCGAGGCTCCTGTGTGTTTCCAGGCTATCGCCTCGCCTTGCGCCTTCAAGGGCGCATGCGGCCGGTTCCCGCGCGCCGGCCTCTTTCCCGATGCGGTGGGCGCTCCGCAGCCGCCCTCAGACCTGCAGGGCCGGGTTGAGCAGGTCGATGCCGGCGCCCTTGCACTTGATCCATGGACCGCAAGGATGGTCCTCGCCGTCCCACGCGCCCAGCGCCGCGAGCGCGTCCTGTCCGTGCCCGTAGCAATAGCGGCGCTCGTAGCCTTCCCAGGTGAGGCCGACCACAAGGCCGAAGGTGAAGTTGAAGCGACGGACGCCGCAGACCACGCCGCCGATCCGCCGCAACTGGCGGTAGCCCTGGTTCTGCAGCCAGGCGTCGAGCGCGCCAGCGTTCACGGCCCCGGCCTCGGCCGACCACCCCGCTCGGCACCTCTCACCTAGTCACGTTCGAACGAGAACGCCCCCGGCCGCGCCGCCCAGCGCGCTTTGCGATGGGCATCGAAGTCGGGATCGATCTGGCGGGCGAGCGCATCGACCTCGCGCTGCAGGCCACCGGTGTCAAGGCCGAGGACATGGGCGGCCGCACAGATGCCGCCGCCGAACTTGTCGAACAGGGCGGCGGCGACGGCCGGCGATTCGGCGCCCCGCTGCACGTCGGACGTGCGCCCCTCGGCCGCGCTGCGCACCTCGCGCCGGAGCTCGTCCAGCCATCGTTGCGCCTGCGCCTCTTCCTGCGTCGAGGCGTCCGGCCCACTGGTATCCGCCATCTTCATACCCCTTGTTTCACTGGAAAGATCATAGCCCTGGCCCCTGTCCGCGCTCGACGTCCCCCGGTGGCGGGCGGTTTGCAGGATGCCCTAAAAATATATATCCTATGCATATACCGAAATGACAAGGATCGTGCGATGCCCACCACCACCGGCCAGCAGCCGCTGAAGCTGAACTTCAAGGACGACACCCTCACGACGGTGTCGCGCGACGCGTTGAAGGCCATTGCCAGGAAACTGGGTTTCAACGAGACCCAGACGGTTCTCTACGCGCTCGCCAGGCTCAGGGACGAGGTGCTTGTCGAGCAGGACACGGAGAAGCTCCTGCCGCTCACCCGGACCCAGCACCAGGCGATCGCGAAGGCCGAGCCCAAGGGCAAAGGCAGGGTCATCGGTTCGCTGCTGTGAGCGCGACCTACTGGACACCCCGCCCGAAGCCCGGCGACATCGTCGAATGCCGCTTTCCCCAGCAAGTGGGCGTGCCGGGCCCCAAGGACCGGCCGGCCCTGGTGCTTCAGGTCGAGGAAGCGGCCGACGATCCCGCGGGTTCCGTCGTCGTGGTGGCGTACGCCACTTCGCAGAACACGACGGCGGTGTATCCGGGCGAGTTCGTGATCGATGCCAGCGCCAAGACAGGCCTGACCAAGGCCACCAAGTTCGACCTGGTCAACCACCACCGGCTGCCCTTCGATGATGCCTGGTTCGCGCCTGCGCCTGGCAAGACGCCGAAACATCCCCGGCGGGGCCGGCTCGACCTCCAGGACGCCGTGGTGAAGCGCAAACTGCAGTCGGCCATCCTGGAGGCCAGGAGTCAGCCCAAGGCCTTCTGAGGCCCGTCGCGACTCTCCGGACTTCGCCCGCCTGGGCGGGGCTCCAGCCGTTCACCGGATCGACGGGAACGACCCGGCCGCCATCCGGTGCTGCAGCGCGGCTTCGTAGATCGCGCCGCCCACGGCGGCGAGCGCCGTGAAGTCCTCGTCCGTCAGGCGCGTGCGCCGTTGCGACATCCAGCGCGCGAGCCCCACGACGGCCTCGTCGAGCGGCGGGTTGCGGTTGCGGACCGACAGGTCCTCGAAGACGGCGACGATGTCCTGCGCGGTCATGGCGGCCGCGTGGATCTTGGGCAGCGCCATCGTGGCATCCGCACCGTGGCTGCGGCGCGGGCGCCGGGGCATGCGCAGCACGTGGGCGATGTGACGGGCATACGTCGCGACCGCGCGCCAATAGCAGGCCATGGGGCCTTTGCGGCGGCGCCACGCGTTCTCGGCCTCGTCGTTGGCCTGGGCGCGCAGATCCATCAGGAGCCGCGCCAGCGCTGCACGCTCCGGGGCACCCAGCGCCTGCAGGCCCTGCGCGGCCGGCAAGCGCAGCAAGGGATTGAGATAGCCCATGGCGGTCACCTCCCCGGCGCGTCGGCGGCGCACGGCCCCGGTGGCCGGCGCACCGCGGTGCGCGGCGCTGCCGCCGTCGGCGGGCGGCGGTTCCCTGCAGGGGCTTTGGTGGAGCGAGACGGTATGGTCATGCGGCCAGTCTGGCCCCGGCATCGGCGCCATCAAGGGCGCACCCGCGCCCGCCCGAATGGCCCGCTGGCCCACCGCCTTCGGGGCTCCAACGGTCCGAAGGGTGCTGGTCCGGCCATGCCGCTGCTACGATCGGCACCGGGCCGAGCCCCCTGCTTTCCTCCCCGAGCAGGCCGCGCTCCGCCGCCACTGCGGAGCGTCTTGCCACCCCGGGCCGCATGCATTGCGCCCGGGGTGTTTCTTCCACGGCCCGGCCACCGCGCGGGCGCCGCGGACAAGATCACCTCCGCCGCGCGCGGCTGCCTCGCGAAGCCTCAGGCGTCCTTGAGCCGCCAGACGCCCCGCCCGGGCGACTCGAACCAATGCTCCGAGCGATTGAGCACCTGGCGCACCTTGGCCTGCCAATGCGGGTTCGCCTCGCAGCGGTTCGCCGCCGCGCCGCGCACGGCCTCGTAAAGCGTGGCCAGTTCCGCCTGCCCGCCCAACTGCATGAGGCACAGGTGGACGATGGCGCGCCACGTCGAGCGCAGCCGCTGGTGCGCCCCCGCCGCGAGTCCGCGCAGCACGCCGAACACCGTCGTCTCGCGGCGCCGCCACAGCAGGATGTATTCGTGCGTGATGCGCGGCAGCGCCATGCCGCGATAGGCGCGCGCATCGCTGCGCACGTTGTGCTGCGCCTTCAGCAGCACAGCCGCGAGCTCGTCCGAGGGCATGCGCGCGATGGCCTCGGCCTGGTAGGAGACATAGCGCCCGCCCTGCCGACGGTCCCCGATGATGGTGCCGTAGTGCCCCCCGGGACGCGCGGCGGCGCGCTGGTTGAGCAGCACGACCTGCAGCTTCTCGTGGAAGTCCTCGTCGTCGGCGCAGCGGCTCAGGTCGTCCGGATGCGCCTGCGTGCCCCAGACCTCGCCCGAATAGACGATCATGGGCCCATAGGGCACGTGCGAGATGCAGGCGTCCACGGGCTCGCCGCCGATGGTGGCCAGGATCGAGTGCCGCAGCGCGTTGAAGCCCATGCGCAGGTCCAGGCCGTGGGCGAGGATGCCTAGCTCGCGCGCCACCTCCACCGAGGTGCCGCTGCCCGCCATGGGATCGCAGAAGCTGCGGGGCCGCAGCATCTCGAACAAGGCGCGGTAGACATGGCCGGAGCAATTGCCCCGGTAGCGCGCGTTGCCCCATGGGCCGCGCTCTGGAAAGCTGAGGATGGATGACATGGCCGGATGGCTCCTTTGCGCGTCCAGTCTCCCGCGCGCCGCCTTCATTTCAAGCGCGGCGGCGCCTGCGGACGCGACGATCCCCCGGCAGCCGAGCTGCGCGGGGGATCCACGGTTCGTCGATGTCCTGCCAGGGACGGCTATCCGCCCTTCTCCGACGCCATGCGCTCCCGCATCTCCTCGACGAAGGCGAGCGGCTGCATCAGCCCGTACCGTGCGAGGCGCACGGGAATGTCCTCGGCGGCCAGCTCACCGTTCTCGATTCGCCGGCACAGGAAGTCAGCGATCTCGTCCTCGGACAAGGCGGCGGCGTCCGGGTCCCCGGGCTGCTCCGCGCCGAGGATCTCCGCGTCGGTGACCGAGACGCCGACGGTCCGCGAATGGAATCCCCAGTCGAGGCGCCCGACGAACTCGGCGAGACTCGCTCCCGCCGCGACGCGGACCTGCAGCGCCACCGTCAGATGGACGCAGGCCTTCACCGGCGCTTCCTCGTACCAGCGCCAGCGCGCGAACGCGAGGGCCTCGTCGGTGATGTCCGCCACGTCGTCCACGCCGAAGAACTCGCACACCGATTCCACGAGGGTGACCCGGAAAGGACCGTTCCACGCCACGTGCGCCTGCCCCACCGCGTCGCTGCTATCCCGGTTGTCGCGCAGCGCGCGCAGCTCTCCGCCCGCCATGCGTAGCACGTGGCCGGTCGCGTCGAACTCGAGCGCTTCGCACTCCACCGCCTCCTCCCTTGCGCTCCAGTATTCCTTGTGGAAGGTCCCGGTGATGCGGCGGTTCGTCACGCTCGCCAGCAGTCGGCCGTCGCGCTCCACGGTGAAGGTCGAGCACTCGCCGACCGGGATGCCTCCCATCAACTCTTCTGCGAGGCCGATCGCCTCGCAGAGTGTGCCCAGGTCGTCATAGCGACCGCCATCTTGAAAAACGCCATATCGAGGCATGTCCATCTCCTTGTTCATTGCGCCGCGTCAGCGCAGCGGGACGGAAGCTAGCAACGCATCCAGCGCGCGGCCGTGCAGCGAACAGAAGCGCTCGCAGTGCTCCGCCACATGGCGCTCGAGCCCCGCCCGGCGCGCCAGCGCCAGCAGTTGCAGCACGGCCTCCGAGGGCACGAACCGCAGTTCGCGCCGCCGCTCATCGACCCACACGATGGGGCCGCATCCGGCGCCGGGCCGGGCGGCCTCGACGCCGTCGATCTCCCGGGAGAACCTGGCGCACACGGCGTCGAGCCAGAGCACCTGGTTGTTCCTCAGCCACGCCGTACCGTCATCGAGCCCGTGCGCGCCCGTGAGCAGGTCGCCCGCACGCCGCCACACTTCCTCCAGCATCTGGCTGTGCGAAAGCACCCCGGCTTGGCGGTCGCTGATCCAAAGCCAGGACAGCACCCACGCGCCGCCCTCTCCGCGCGCCGTGGCCGTGTGGACGTCGATCCGGATGTCCGCGTTCGACGCCGTGGCTTCGCGGGCCGCCGAGACATACGGGTCGTCTTCGGGCGCGGCGAGCACTTGGAGGCACTCGCCGATGGTCAGGCCGTCGCGGCGCAGCGCGTTCAGCGCTCGCGCGCGCGCCGTCCCGCGGTTCGCCTCGGCATCCTCTGCGTCCTCGCCCGGCCTACGCTGGTGCTCGGTCTCGCGCAGGCAGCGCCGCGCCTGGGCGACCAGGTCCCAGCAACTGGCGCTGGCGGCCTTGCCGTCGTCGGCGGCGTACCTCAGCGCGTACGCCAGGAGGCTGTCGACAAGATCTCTCATGTCGTTGCTCATGTGATTTCTCCTTCAGGAAGTGAAGGGGCGGCCTGCCCCCGAGGGGCACGGCGCCCCGGGGGGTGATCGATGACGCCGCGGCGGCGCCTTGCCGCCTACGGCCTTTTGTGCCCAGCCCGTACGCCGGGACTGAACGGATGTGAAGTGCCACGGCGCCACGCCCCGGATGGGACAGTGGCCGGCCGCGGCAGCCGTTGCGCGGCTAGTGCGCCGCGGCGCCCAGGCGCACCACCGTGGACAGCACCGTGTCCTCCAGGGTCTCCTCGGCATACGCATGGCCGATGAAGCCCCAGCATTCCTCGTCGCGGTCCTCGATGCGCCGTCCGGTGGCGCGGTCTAGCACGTAGACGACGACGCCGTAGACCTCGCCGTTGACCCAGGCGTTGTATTCCTCCAGCACGGCCTGGCAGTAGCGCGTGGCCTCCTCGGCGAGCGTGGCCGCGAGCTCGGCCGGCGCGAGGCTCAGGCCGCGCGCGTCGGCCCACGCGGCCAGAGGGCCGGCCTCGGTCGCATGGTCACCGTCCCAGGTGTGCCCGCCGTCGTTGGAATGGCGAACGACCGGCGGTTCGTTCCCGCCGCCGGTGGCGCCGAACCAGCGCACCTCGCCGCCGCCCAGCGCCCGCAGCACGTTGCAACGGATGTTGTCCTCGGCCTGCTGGTCCGGCACCCAGATGGCGCCGCCGCGCGTCGTGTCCCAGGGGCATTGCATGCCCTGACCCGCGACGCTGTAGACCACGCCACCATGCTCGTAGATGTCGAGCAGGACGGCGAGCGGGCTGCCGATGCGGCCCGCGGCGCGGGCGCGCTTCCACGCGGCCTCGGCCTCGCGCTCGTCGAGCAGGCTGGACAGGTCCTTGAGCTTGTCGCGCCAGGCCTGCGGCAGCTCGGCCCACCACGGCACGTCGAGGAACCACTGCGCCACGTAGTCCAGCGCGTACGCCCAGCCTTCCTGGTGGATGGCCTGCGCGACCGTCTTGAGGACCGCGTCCCAGCTGGCGGCCGCCCGGCCACGGCTGCGCAGCAGATTGCCGAGTGTCGCCATCAGCGAACGGTTCGAACGGATCGACGCGCAGACCTGTCCGGCCAGGAGGTCGGACACGCATTCCGCGGCGAGGTCCTTGTTGCCCTCGCCGTCGCGGCCCAGCGCCTCGAAAAAGGACGCCTCCTCGCCAGGGCGCGCGCGGCGCCCGCGGTGGTACAGGCTGCCGTTGCCCTGGTCTTCGGTCAGGGGGTTGCAGTGCCCGGCATCGTCGTCGTGGCACAGGCCGCCGGCCACGATGAATTGCTCCATCACGACCATGCGGGCCTCGGTGTCGGGCTCCAGGCGGCATCCGGCCTTGACGTCGATCCCTTCGTCCGCATCGGCCGCGCCGCCGGGGGCGACTTCGGACAGCGACTCGCGTGCTGCCTCGACGCCAGGCAGTGCCAGCGCGCGGCTGGTGAACGGAACTCCTTCCACGGCAACGACCGTCTCCGGCCGCAGGTTGGAAAGAGCCATGACTTGGTGCTTGTTCATTGACGGTCCCATTGAACAGGTCGCGGGGCCGCCCCCTGCGGGAGTGCGTCCCGCGGGGGTTGAAACATGTCCGGCGCCCGATCGGCGCGTCGGACGGCGATGAAGGTCTGGCGCCCGGTCCGCGCACGGCGGTCCGGTGCCCAGAGCGAAGGCCGGCAGGCGCCGGCCAGGGCGGGCCGAGCCGCCGCGTACGCAGGCAAGCCCAGCCCGGAAAAATCGAGGCCATCCGGCATTGGCCGATGCAACGCCGGCGGCGCCTGTGCCTGTCCCGACCGGATCAGCCCAGCGGGATCACGGTCAGAACCGCGTCCAGCGTCCTGCCGTACTGCGCGCAGAAGCGCTCGCAATGTTCGGCGAGCTTCGGCGCCAGGCCGGCCTTCCTGGCGAGCCCAAGCAGATGCAGCAGCGCCTCGGAAGGAACGAACCACAGGGCGCTCCCCGTCTCGTCGACCCACAGGATGGCGCCGGGTTCGGCCGTGGGCCGTACCGACGTGATCGCATCGATCTCTTCGGCATGGTGGGTGACCAGTTCCTCCAGCCAGAGGAGCTGGTTCTCGCGCAGCGCGAAGGTCTCCTTGTCGAGGCCGTGGACGGCGGCGAGGGCCTGGCCCGCGTGCTCGGCCAGTTCCTCCAGCATCTCGCTGTGCGAGAGAACGCCGGCCTGGTGGTCGCTGACCCACAGCCACGCCAGGACCCAGGCGCCGCCGTCGCCGACCGAGGTGGTCGTCTCGTCGTCGATCTCCACGTCGTCGTCCCATCGGATGGCCTCGCGGGCCGCAGTGACGTAGGGATCGTCATTGGGGACGGCCAGCGTCCTGATGCACTCGCCAATGGCCAGGCCATCGGTCCGCAGCGCCGCGAGGGCCGCGGCGCGATGGCTACCGGCGGTCTCGGGGCATGCGCATGCCGCTGACGGCGGTGCTGTGCCCGCAGGCACCTCGCGGGGCTCAGTGCCGGAAGCGCCCGGGTTCGATTCGGGATGGGTCATGGTGGCTCCTTGAAGAACGCGCGGGGCCACGCCGATCCCTTCGGGGAAGTGGCAGCTTCCCGCGGAAAGGGTAAGACGATCCCGCATGCGCAGGCACGCGGGACACAAAGAAACGGGCCATCCTGGAAAGGGATGCCGCGGGTCGGGTGTCGGGCCGTCCATCGGAAGGGCGGCGGGGTCGCACAACGGGCGGGAGTCCGTGGTCTCTGAGGGCTGCGATTCGCTGGATCGACCAGCGGGCTGGCAGCTTGCCCACGCCGGTGCATGGCACCGCAAGCGCGTTCACTCTATCACTGGCCACCACTTCCTTCAATCCTTACGCAGGGCCTCGCGGCTGGCGGACGCCCGCCACCACGCCCGGGCGATGCACGCCGGGTGGTCACGGCGGCGGCGCACTGTTTCAGCGGGACGAGCGCCGCGGCGTGCGGAAGGTGATCGACCACCGCAGCACCCTCACCGGCACTGCCCGCAGCGCTGGAGGGAGGGCGGGGAGCTGGGCCACGACTACGCCACGGTCGGCCTGACGCTGCGCAGCCACCCGCTGGCGCTGCTGCGCCCTGCCCTGGCCCGGCGCCAGTTGGCCAGGGCGGCCGACCTCGAGGACGTGCCCGACGGCCGTTTCGTGCGCTGCGCCGGCATCGGCACGGTGCGCCGGCAGCCGGAGGCGGCCAACGGCACCATCTTCGTCAGCCTCGAGGCCGAGACCGGCAACGTGCAGGTCACCGTGTGGAAGTCGCTGCGGGAAAAGCAGCGGCCCGAGGTGCTGCGCTCGCGCCTGGCCGCGGTGTACGGGAAATGGCAGCGCGAGGGCGACGTGAAGAACCTCGTCGCGCACCGGCTGGCCGACCTCACGCCGCTGCTGGGGCGGCTGGCGACGACGTCGCGGGATTTCCGTTGAAGGCCGCGCCGCATCGCCACCCGAACCGCCCGCGTACTGGGGCGGTTTCGCGGGCATGCGCGCTGCGCCGCGCCGCGTGCCGCCGGCGATGCCCACAATGACCTCGCGCGCTGTCTCCTTCAAGGAGGCGCCTCCCGGCCCTGGCCGGGCGCCGCAGACGTCACCTGCCCCGACCTGAGCGCGACCCGCGCTCGCCGACTCCCCTGGGAACACCGCTTCCCTGGGGAGGCGGGTGTTCCCCTTTTCACCTGGAGAACACCATGCCCACTCCCGACCATGCCGGTGCCGATGCGGCACCGGACCGAGACCCCTCCGACCTCGAAGAGGTCCTCGGCGACGACGACGCGCAGCTCGTCGTGGACGCCCTCTACCGCCTGCGCGCGGACAAGCTCGAAGCGCTGCAGAGCGTCCAGGCCGAAGGCCTGTGCCCCGGAGGCCGCCCCTTCGAGCCGCAGGACTTCGGCATCCCGCAGATGAACCGCCTGCTGGCCCGCCTGGGTGCGGAGCCAGTCGACGAGACCTCCCCAGCGACGGAGCACTGACATGGGCCCGACCCCCTACCGGTACCTCCCCCTCTGGGCCAAGGTGGCCATCGAGCGGCTGGACGCCTGCGCCGAGCTGCGCACCGAGGCGATGCTCGACGAATTGCTCGACGGCTACGCGAGGACCTACGGAGAAGCCGTCGATGCGCAGAACCGCGAATCGGCCCGGCACATCTGCCGCCGCCGCTTCCTGGGCTCGTACAGCGAGCCGCCCCAGAGCGAGCCCGTCCCGCCCGGCACCCTGCGACTGGTGCGACTCGCCCGGGAGGGCGCGCTGGGCATCGGAGACCTCGTCGCGACGCAACGGCTGGGCGAATGCGAGGTCGCCCGCGTCCACACGCCGAACGCGATCGAGGTGCGCGCACTGGCCACCGGCCGGCACTACCTGATCAGCGGCCTGCATTTCGGGCCGGACGCCCGCGTCGTGGACCCCGGGAAGCCTCCCGGCACGCCGCGCCCCTGAAGCCACATCCACCGGCGGGCAGGCATCGCCTGGCCGCCTTCCGTTGCAAGGAGTACCGCATGTCCATTCCCAGCGCCATCGAAGGCGCGATGAATCTCTGGAACTCGGTGGAGACGGCGCTTCGCGCCGCCAACCCCGGCGCCAGCCACGAAGCACTTTTCCAGGCCACGGCCGAGGCCATGAACCAGGCCCTCGGCCTGGGGTGGAACGGCACGCGCGTCGTGTTCGACGACGGCACCTACAGCGTGCGGGTCAGCCGCGTGCTGGCGACCATCGCGCAGGGGGGCGGCGCCCGGTTCAGCGTGCCCGCAGGCCACGCCTGGTTCGACCGGTGCGCGCAGGCACGCACCGCCCGCGCCGCCGAAGCCCTCTATGCCGAGCTGCTGGCGCTGTCGGGTCCCTGAGCGGTCTGCCGACGCCACCCCGCCCCGGCCGCTGCGCGTGCCGCGCCCCCGAGCGCTGCCGCCACGCGCAATGCCCCGTCTACGGGGGCCATTGCGCGGGCGAGCGGTGGGCGGCGGCTTCCTGCAGCGGCGGGAGCCGCCCACAATCTGCTGGTCCCTTGCTTCCGCGCCTTCCTGCGGAAGCCCTCCCGGCCGACGCCGGGCGCCGCAGGCGTTATCTGCACCAGAGACCGCGGGCGCATCGCGCCCTCTTTCCCACGGGAATGCTGCTTCCCGCTGGGGTCGCGGCGTTCCCTGCCCATCTGCAAGGAGAACTCCATGACCCATCCTGTCCACGGCCGGACTCCGGCCACGATGTCCTGAGCGGAGGCGAGCATGCCGCATGCCACCTTCCCGCCCTGCCCTGTCTGCCAGGGCGACGGCTGCCTCCTCGGATCGCTGGGGCGCAGCACCTGGTTCCGTTGCCGCCAGTGCGGCATGGTCTTCCGCCGCGCCCGCCGGGCCCGCGGCCCACGCACGCCGGCGCCCAAGGCGCAGGGAGGCGCGTCATGAGGACCGCGCTGTCCCGATCCCTGCTGCGCCACCTGGAGCCCCTGGCGGCGATCTCGATCGTCCACCTCAGCGGCCCGACACGCGAGCGGCTCGCCGAAGGCAGGCTGTCCATCGTCGCGTACCCCAACGACTACGGCGGCTTCGTCCACGTGGGCACCGAGGACACGACGCCGGAGGAGCCCGATCTGGCCGCCATCTTCCGCATCGCGCGGCCCGCCGGGGTCGTGTGGATCAAGTTCGACGCGGATGCGCCAGCCGTCGACGGCCTGCCGGCGTTCGACGGCGCGGAGGACGCGCCATGAGCCGCCACATCGCCCATCTGGAGCACCGCGGCCGCAAGGTCACCGTGGTGGCGGGCTACGACCGGCCGCTGCGCGAGCTGTTCCTGCAGGTCCTCTATGCCGACCTGCCGCCCTGGGAGGACGAGCAGTTCCTCTATGCCAGCCTCGACGATCCGGCCCACGACTGGACCGACATCAACACCGTGGCCGACAGGCTGGAAGCGCTCGGGATCGCGGTGCCGGTCGGCATGATCGAGAGCATCTTCCTCGACCAGTGCCGCAACATCGGCAACCTGGTCGTCGAGCACCACGGCGATCAGCCACCGACGGTGCTGGCGGCCGGGTGATCCGACGGCACCGGCCCGCATGCGCGGGCCGGTGCCGTTCCCATCCCCCCGCCTGCCACGGCGTCCATGCCCGGCGCCTGATCCGCCACCCTGAATCAGCGCGCGCGGGCGCCGTTTCCGGCCGCGAGCGCGGCCGCCCTCTCGCCAGCCTGCGCGGCCCCTGGCATGCTGAAGGCGCTTGTCGGGCCCGCGCCCGAGCACGCCTTGTGCGTTCCCGAGCACCTCGGGCGTTGCGGTCGTTACCCGCCTGGTGCACTGCACCGCTGCCCTCTGCATCGCCGCCCTCGGGCGGCCGATCGCCTGCCGGCCCCGCCGGCCCCAGCCACTGCGCCCGCGCCCAGCGCGGCGCCTCCCCCTTCTCAGCGGCCCTGTCCGCGCAAACGTGCCGTACCCGCTCGCGGGTCGCGGCCCATCTCGTTTTCAGAAAGGCCATCCCATGCCCAACATCACCGAAATCCTGTGCGCCATCGAGCGCCGCGCCGAGCGCGCCATCGTTCAAGAGCTGCGCGTGATGACGCAGGAGATCCTCGCGATGCGCACCCACCTGTCGCACGAGCACCGCGCGCACGCCGATGCGCTGCTGCTCAAGCTCGACCATCTGGAGCGCTGCCAGCACGTGGAGACCGCGCCCCTGGCCATGGCGGCGCCGGATGGCGCGCCCGTGGTCCGCGGCGGCCCGCCGCTGGACACGCTCACGGCGCTGCAGCCGAGCCACCACCTGGTCCATTTCTACAGCCATGACGTCGGCGAACTGGAGCGGGTCGAGCTCACCGAGACGCTCGCCCAGGCCGCGCAGCTGGTGCGTGGGCACCTGTGCGCGCAGCCCCGGCCCGTGTGGCAGGTGCTGCACCACGCCGCGGACGGCGAGCTGAGGTTCCTCGGCGGCGAGGACATGGTGCTCGCCAGCATCCTGCCGACCGAGCCCAGCACGCCCGAGGTGGAGAGCGCGGTCGAGCACGCCTGCGCGGCGCTGACCGCTGGCGATCCCACGGCGCTGCGGCGCCTGTTCGCCGACCCTGCGGCACGCCGTCCGGCGCGCCTGGTCGCCTGACACCGGCACCACGGCGCCACCATTCACCCACCCCGCGGGGCCCGTCCCGCGCAGGGCCGGGTTCCGCCTTCACCGGAGGAATCCACCATGGATGTGACGCTGAATGCCGATATGCAGCTGTACGTCATCCCGAGCGGCGACGGCTACAGCTGCCTGGGCTTCGACAATGCCCGCGGCCATGCCGACCTGATCGCCGAGCGGCTCGGCCGCCGGGATCTGGCTTTCGCGGAGGGCGAGCACGGAACGCTCGCCGGCTACGCCAGATACTGCACGGCTGTCCACGCCTGGGGGCGCTCGCCGCTGGCCGGGTGTACGTATTTCGGGCCGGGCACCGATCCTCAGGCGGCGCGCGTGCTGGAAGCCTGCCGCCGCGACGGCCGCAAGGTGCGGCTGATGCTCGGCGACACCGCCACCGGCCGGTGCTGGCTGGAGGAACACGGCGTCGTCGGCTGCATCGGCCGCTCCACCGGCACCCTCAAGGTGCCGCTGCTGGTCGAGCCGGGCGCCGGCGGCGGCGGGTCCATCCTGACCGATTGCCTGCTGCGCATCGTCGAGTGGGACACCGGCCGCGACCTCTACCGGCACCGCGCCTACCGCCTGCCGAAGCTGGCGCTGCGCCACACCCCCGAGGAGAAAGCGCGTGCCTGGCAGGTGCTGCAGGGCGGCACCGTCGCCGCCGCGTTTTCCGACGCGGGCCGGGCTGGCGCCTACCTCGCCTTCATGTGCGGCGAGACCGTGGAGCCGCGGATTTTTCAGTGAGGCGGCAACGGCGGCCCTGACGGGCCGTCCCGCCTTCCCTTCTTCCCGATGCCACCACCCCCTTGGCGGGCGGCGGCCTGGAGACACCATGTACGAGATCCCTTTCGAGACGCTCAAGGAGCGCGCCAAGTGCGCGCTGGACCAGCGGATCGCCCGTTGCGATCCCTCGCACGGCGCGGTCGGCTTCGATGGCGGCCGCGCCGTGCGCATGCTCATTCCCTACACGCTGCTGGAAGCCGAGGAACGCGCGGTGCTGAGGGCGCTCGCGGCAGAGAGCGCGCAACGCTCGCCCCTGGGGCAGCGGGCCCGATCGCAGGCGCTGGCCGGCCGGACCGACTGGTCGCAGTGGCTGCTGCACGTGCGGCGCCGTGGCCACCGCCTCATCGATCACTGGGACGTGCGCTGCGTGGCGCACCTCATCGCGCACTTTCCCGAGTGTGTGACGGAGCGCCAGCGGCGCTTCGCCATCGCCTGCCACGTGAACGACGGCGCCGAGGAATGGGTCGTCGCCTTCACGGAAGCGCCCGCGGCGCGGGACCGGCGATGAGCCGCGGTCCGAAGCCCGCGGCGGGCCCACCCGACCTCGGCTGGCGCGACGACGGGCTGTTCACGTTGTTCCTGCCGAACACGAAGGCCGGCGAGGACGCCTGGCGCGTGCTGACTGCGCACACCGAGGGCACCGGCAAGGTGTTCTCGCACCACGCGCCGGAGGTCATCCGCCAGCTTCGCGCCCAGGGATACACCGTCGCGCGGCTGCCCGCCGGCAGCGGCGGGCCTTCCAGGGACGACGCGCTGCTCGCCGGATTGCTGGGCACACCGCAGCCGCCGAGCCGGCCCTAGCCGCGCCACGGTGCGAAAAGCGGACAGCCGGGACACCCGGCCGCGTCCGCGCTCGCGCCACTGGCGCGCCCCCATCACGGCGCCTCGCCCCGAGGCGCCGCCACAGCGAGCCCGCCGTCAGGGCGGGCTCTTTCAATGACCCCCTGGGGCGCCGCCGTCCCGAGAGGAACGCGTGCGCCCCCTTCATTCGAGGAAACGACATGCAAGACAACGAGCAACGGGAGAGCGCCCCGCTCTCCGCACCGCAGCGCATCGCCGCCAACCGGGCGGCGATCTTCGACGCGCTGCGCGCCGACGGCGTCGCGCGCGCGGTGGCCAGCTACACCGGCTCCGGCGACAACGGCGGCCCGGAAGGCGTCCAATACGAGTTGCCGGACGGCAGGACGCTGGAGCCCATTCCCGAGGTCCTCCAGTACAGGGAGACCTGCGAATGGTCCGGCGGCACCTGGCAGATGACGGTGACGCTGAAGGACTGGCCCCTGGACGACGCCATCACGGACGTCGCCATGGAGCTTGTCGACGAGCACTTCGGCGGCTGGGAGAACGGCGACGGCGCCTCGGGCGAGGTCGTCTTCGACACGGCCGATGGCAGCGTGGTCATCGAGCACCGGGCGTACTTTACCGACTCCGACTACCAGGAGGTCCGGCTGTGAAGGCGCATGTCTCGCTGGCCTGCTGGCCGGGGATGCGCCACGAAGCGGCCGCGGCGCTCCTGCACGCTCCGATCGGCGAACCGCTATTCGGACCGCTGTCGGCCGAGCACGTCCAGCTGGTGCCGCAATCGACGGGCTGCCTGACCGAGGACCGGGCCGACGCGCTGCGCATGGCCCATCCGCGCACACGCTTCCGGCTGCACGCCAACGTACATGTCCTCGCGGACCGCCGCTTCGCCGACCTCAGCGGCTTCACGCTGCACGCCGATTGGTTCGTCCAGGCGGCGCGCATCAGCCGCAGGCTCGGGGCGCCCGCGTACACGGCGCACGCCGGCCGGCGCGCGCAAGCGACGCTGTCCATGGCGCTGGAGCACGCGCGCCGCTGCGCCGACCTGTTCGGCTGCCCGGTCGGCATCGAGGGCCACTACCCCACGCCGGGCGACACGTGGCTGGTCTCGAGCTGGTCCGAATACCGGGCGGTGTTCGAGTCGGGCGTGCCCTACGCGCTCGATCTGTCGCACCTGCACATCCTGGCGACTGCCACCGGACGCCATGAGCCGACGTTCGTGGCCGAGATGCTCGCCTGCGAGCGCTGCATCGAGGTCCACGTCAGCGACAACGACGGCCGCGGCGACTGGCACCAGGTCTGCACCGTGCCGTCCTGGTGGTACCCGCTGCTGATCCACATCCAACCCAGCGCGGTGGTGTTCTCAGAGGGAAACCACCGCAGAACGAGGAACACCCATGTCCACTGAATCCACAGAAGAGCAGCCCGCCTACCTCGCGGGCGCCGACGGCGCCGTGGCGCTCAATGCCGCCGGCATCGGGGCCGAAGCCCGCTACCGGGCGGCGCATGCCGATCGCGAGCGGCTCGACCGCAGCTGGGCGGGCGCCACGCTGGCGGCGCTCTTCCTCCAGCACGCCTGGCTCGACGCCGTCACGCTGTCGTTCGAGGTCACATCCGAGTACGACGACAGCGGGGGCTTCTACCGCTGCATCCGGTGCCAGGCCTCGGCGGTCCGCGCGGTTCCTGGGCTGAACGGACCAGAGGAGGCGTTCCCGGATGGTGAGTTCGACCTCGATGCCGCCAGCAGCCTCGTCGAGGAAGCGCTGGAAGACGGCGAATTCGACCTCTACACCGGTCTTGCCAAGTATCCCGAGGGGTTCGACACGCTCACCGTGTCGCTGGAGCGCGCGGCCATCGCCACGCTGCTTGAGCACTGCCCCTTCGACGGAGACCTCGCCTGCGCGGCCTGGGGATTGACGTAAGCCGGGCAAGGCGGGGGCAGCGACGGCGCCTTCAGTGCGTCCTCGCCCTCCCCTGCTGCGCGCATTCCGGCCGCCCGGCCGGAATGCGCCCTTACCTCCGGGCCGCCGTCGCCGATGCCGGCCGGCGGCCCGCCACTTCTTTCGGAGATATCCCATGACCTACCAGTTGATGACCATCGGCCCCTCGCCCTGCGAGGAGGCCTGCGCCCAGGTCGGCCGGGCCGACTACGACGAGCGCTCGCGGCGCGAGTGCCGGGTGTTCCTGCGCATGCTGGAGCGCCTGTACCCGCTGGCCGACGACGTGCCGGCCCGGTTCACAGTGCGGAGCTTTCCGCACGATTTCGGCGCCTACCGCGAGGTCTGCGTCCGCTACGACGACACCGATGCCCGCGCCTGCGACCACGCCTACGAGGTCGAGGGCAACACCCCGGCCGAATGGGACGCGATCGCGCGCTATGAACTGCTCTGGATCGAGCGGCACGACCTGCTCCAGCGCGCCGTGCAACGCGGCGAGATGCTGCCGCAGGAGGTGCCCGAGCAGTACCGCCGGGATGAGGCTCCGGCGCTGCCCACGCAACTGAGTTTCGCCGAGCTGCTCGCGGCGTTCCCGCTGTAGCCCGGAGCACGCGAGCGGCGGGGCGCTGCGCCGCCGGGCATCACCCAGGCGGCATGTTCCCATGAGCCACCAGGCAGGCTTCCTCCGGAGCGCCTGCCTCTTCGACGCGGAGGCGGCCGGTTTGTCCCTGGCGGACACCGCCGCCTGGCCCTTTCAGGCCGCCTGAAGCCTGGATGAACGCACCGGCCGCTGGGACGCGCCGACGATCTTCGGCGCAAGCATGCGGCGCCTGGCCCGGCCGGGCGCTGCCGAGGCGCCATCCCCGGGTCCCGCCGGGATCACCGGCGGATGTCCGCGGGCGGCGCGGTGAATTGCGTGTCGATCAAGCGCCAGGCGTCCTGTGCCAGCGGCGCCGCGCTTTCCTCGAGGATATGCGCGACCAGTCCGCCGCAGCGCCCGATCAGCGCAAGGCACGTCGCGAGCCGTGGCTCGAGCCCCATGCCCAGGACGCACAGCGCCGTCCCGCCGGCCGCGTTCAGCGGCAGGCGCCGGCCCTGCCGCTCGAGTTCCTGCACGATGGCGTCGGCCAGGCGCCATGCCTTGCCGTGGAAGCCGTTCTCCTGCGCGATGCGCCGCAGCGCGGGGACGCGGGGATCGCCCTCGGTGTGCACCGGATGGCCAAAGCCGACAAACCGGGTTCCCGCCGAAGGTGCGGCCAGTTCGCGCGCGAGCCGGGCGTAGGCTTCAGGGCCGTTGCCGTCGGTCAGGCCCGCCGTCCAGCCGGCGAACTGCTCGGCCGCCAGCGACGCCGGGCCCAGGAAGCGGGAGCCCGCGCCCAGCAGCCCCGCCGCGACGGCGCCAGCCAGCGACTCGGGTGCGCCGAGATAGGCCATCCGGGCGGCGATGGCCGGCGGGGTCAGGCCATGGTCCAGGGCCACCACGAGGATGGCGTCGATCATCCGCTTCTCCTCGGCGCGCGGCCTGCGGCCCAGCACGCACAGGACCAGCGCCTCCACGAAGTCCATCTTGCCGAGGACCTCGTGCGCCAGGTCATGGCCGCGCAGCGTGACCGTGTGGGTGCTCGCGTGGCCGATGGCTGTCACGTTCATGGCGGATACCTTCCTTTTTGTCTTTCGCGTCGCTCACGGCAGCAGGACGATCTTGCCCAGGTGCAGGTTGCCGCGCATGAACTCCTGGGCCTGCAGCGCCTCGTCCAGGGGGAACGTCCTGGAGATCACGGGGCGCAGCGTGCCGTCCGCGAGGCGCGGCCCAAGCTCCGCCTCGAACCGCCGGCACACCTGCGCCCGCTCCGCGAGGCTGCGGCTGCGGAAGGACACGCCGATCAGCTGCAGCCGGCGCAAAGCGAGCAGGTTCAGGTCGAGCGTGTCCTCGGTGCCGCCCAGCATGCCGAGCACCACGATGCGCCCGCGAACCGCCGCCGCGGCCAGATTCTGGGCGAGCACGCCGCCGCCGATCGCATCCAGGATCAGCGCCGTCCCCTGCCCGCCGGTCTTCTCCAGGACGGCGCGCGAGAAGTCGGGCGCCCGCGCCAGGTCCACGATCTCCTGCAGGCCGTGCGCGCGCAGCGGCTCGGCCCTGTCGGCACGGCGCGTCGAGCCCATGACGAGGCCCGCGCCGAGCACCCGCGCGATCTGCACCGCGGCGATTCCCACGCCGGAGGTCACGGAGTGGATGAGGACCGATTCGCCGCCGGCCAGGTGGCCGGCGCTGCGCAGCGCGTCGTGCGCCGTCAGGTAGCTCACCGGCACGGCTGCGGCGTCGAGCAGCGGCAGCGCGTCCGGCACCCTCAGGGCCACGTCTTCGTCTACGCACACCTGTTCGGCGTAGCTGCCGTCGGCCAAGGCCATGACGCGGTCGCCGGGCGCGAAGCGCGTCACCCCCGGGCCCAGCGCGATGACTTCGCCGCTCATCTCGTTGCCCGCGATGTGGACTGGACGCGGCGCATAGTGCTTCTGCGTACGGCTCAGGTCCGAGCGGTTCAGGGCCGCGGCATGGACGTGCACCAGCACCTGGCCCGGCCCGGGCACCGGCGCGGCCACCTCCCGCACCTGCAGCGTCTTGCCTTGCGGCGAATCGACCACCACGACGGCTTTCATCGGCGCGCCTCCCGGCCGCCGGCGGCGAAGGAACTAGAACGCATGGGTGATCCCGATGCCGATGTTCTTGGCGGTGGGGTTGCCCGCGGGAACCGCGTTCGCCGGACGCGGCGCGGGCCCGGTCGACAGCACGTACTGGGAGCCGTTGCGGTTGCGCACCGCCCCGACGGATCCCCACAGCGTGGTGCGCTTGGACAGTGCGTACTCCGCGCCGAGCGCCAGCCACGGCACATCCCTGTTGCCCACCGGCGCCGCGTAGTCGCTGCGGTCGCGCAGGTAGAACACCTCGCCGATCAGCGTCCAGGCACCCACCGGCGCGCGCACCCCCAGGTTCAGCAGCGTGAAGTCGCCCGCGCCGCGGGCGGTCAGCCCCTCCATGCGCTCCAGCACGCCGGTGCAGGTGAGGCAGTCGTTCTTCTCGCGCGTGTACCCGGCGAAGACCTTTGCGAAGCCCGCGTCGTAGCTGCCGCCCACCATCAGGCCGCGCGCCGCGCCCACCCGGTCCGTGCTGCCGGCGCCGCGCTGCTTGGCCACCGAGACGAGGACGTTCCAGGGGCGTGCGTTGTACTGCAGCGTGGCCCCGACCATGCTGCCCTGCGTGGTGCTCTTCTCGCCGGCGGATCCGTGCAGTTGGAGCTGCACGCCGCCCCAGGACGGCGAGGTGTAGTGCACTGCGTTGTCGGAGCGGGCCGCGGCGATCAGGTGCAGCGGGTACTTGTCGCTCGTCGCGGTGCTCCTCGTGATCGCCGACACCGAGCCCGACTGGCCGGCCTGGAATGCATTGACCGAAAGCGATGCCACATAGAAGGTGCTGCCCATGCGGCCGAGGCGGATCGTGCCCCAGTCCTTGGAGGAAAGCCCCACCGTGGCCTCCCGCCCGAACGCGCGGCCGCCCTGGGCGAACGTGCCGGTGTCGGCGTTGATGCCGCTTTCGAGGCGGAACACCGCCGACAGGCCGCCGCCGAGGTCCTCGGTTCCGCGGAATCCCAGCCGCGAGCCGACCAGCCCGCCGGACAGCTGACGCACCTGGCTGAACGATCCGGCCTTGCCGTAGTCCATGCCGACGTCGAGCACGCCGTAGACCACCACGTTGGTCTGCGCGTGGGAGTGGGAGGCGGCCAGGGCAAAGCAAGCCCCCGCCGCCGCGATGGCGTGTTTCATGGTTGTCTCCTCTTGTTCTGGTGGTGCCGGTCGGGGGCTACTTGTTCGCGCCCCGTTTGAGCAGCCGGCTCTGGAGTTCGGAATCGGCGCGCGCGCGCTCGAGGAACTGGGCACTGGTGGACCCTTGCACCACGAAGCCCTCCGCCACCAGCTTGTGCCGCAGCGGCTCGCTGAGCACCACAGCGCGGATCGCATCGCTCAGCTGGTCGACCCTGGCCTTGGGCAGCCCTGCGGGAGCGACCACGCCGACCCAGGACGCAGCCTCCATGCCCGGGAAGGTCTCACTGAGCGTCGGGACCTCCGGCAGCAAGGTGGACCGGGTGGGCCCGCCGTACGCGAGCGCGCGCAGCTGACCGCTCTCAATATGGGCCAGGGCCGCCGGCAAGGCGCCCATGATGTAGTCGAAGCGCCCGGCCAGCAGATCCGCCAGGTAGGCGCCACCGCCGCCGTTGTACGGCACGCGCAGCGCCTGGAAGCCGGCCTTCTCGGCGAACAGCGCCGCATTCAAGGTCGTCGACGTGCCCTCGCCGATCGCGCCGTACGTCACCTTGTTCGGGCCCGCCTTGCCGGCGGCGATGAGGTCGTCCAGGGTCCTGTAGGGCGTGCGGGCGGAGGTGACCAGCACATGCGGCGCGGTCACCACGAGGCTGACGAACTCGAAGGACCTGAACGGATGGTAGGCAAGGCTCGGGTAGACGAGGTGGTCCACGGCGTGCGAGTCGTAGACGATCCCGAGCATCGATCCGTCGGCCGGCGCACGCGCGACCTCGCTGATGCCGATGGTCCCGCCGGCGCCGGGCTTGTTGAGCACGAGGAAATTCTGGCCCAGCTTCTCCGTCAACCCATTCGCCACGTAGCGGCCCACCTTGTCGGTGGTGCCTCCAGCAGGGTACGGAACGACCACCGTGACCGGCCTGGGGCTGGCGAAGATGGCGGGGGCGATGGCGCCCAGCGGCACGCCCAGCAAAATCGATCTGCGTTTCATCGTTGTCTCCTTGATGTCTTCCGTTCTTCCCTTGGACAGCAGCCCTGCCCCACCCGGTGCGCGGCCGCACCGGCTGGCGGCTCTCCGATACACGGTGCTGCGTGGCCGGCCGCAGCGCGGCAGGCTCAGTTCACTCCGCGGGCCTTGCCCTCCCAGTACGGCGCGCGCAACGCCTTCTTGTCGATCTTCCCGACCTTCGTCACCGGCAGGCTGCCCGTGATCTCGATCGTCTTGGGCGCCTTGATCGAGCCGATGTTCGCCTTGGCGAAGGCAATGAGATCCGCCTCGGCGGGGCAACACTGGGGCTGCGGCACGACGAAGGCCTTCACGGCCTCGCCCCAGCGTTCGTCGGGCACGCCGATCACCGCCGAGGCCTTGACGTCCGGGTGCGCCTCCAGGACGCTTTCCACCTCCGACGCATAGACGTTGAACCCGCCGGAGATGATCATGTCCTTGGCGCGGTCGACGATATGGAAGAAGCCGTACGGGTCCACGCGGGCCAGGTCACCGGTATGCAGCCAGCCGTCCCTGATCGTCGCCTCGGTCAGCTCGGGGTTGTTCAGGTAGCCCAGCATCACGTGCGGCGCCCGCACGCAGATCTCGCCCACCTCCCCGGAGCCGGTGCGCGCCTGGCCGTCCTGGCCGACCAGCTTGATGCTCACGCCCGGATAGGGCTTGCCGGCCGCCATGAGCCGCTGCGGATCCTCGTGCACATGCTCCTGCGCCGACAGGTACAGGATGGCGCCGGGCGCCTCCGACTGACCGTAGCTCTGGACCAGCACCGGCCCGAACAGCTCCAGCGCCTGCCGCAGGCGGGCGGGCGACGCCGGAGCGGCGCCGTAGGTGACCCTGCGCAGTTGCCCGCGCTGGATCCGGGCCACGTCCGGGTGGTCGAGCAAGGCGTACAGCATCGTCGGCACCAGGAACAGCGAGTTGACCCGGCCGCTGGCGATCTCCGCGGTCACGCGCGCCGCATCGAACCCGTTGTGGATGACGACGCGCCCGCCCATCCACAGCACCGGGGGGATGAACGAGCCGCCGCCGTGCGAGATCGGCGAGGCCACGAGCAGCCGGGTATCGCCGTCGTAGCCGTTGGCGATGACGTGCAGCATCGTGGCGTAGGTCAGCGCGGCCGAGGCGATCATCACGCCCTTGGGCTTGCCCGTCGTGCCGCCGGTGTAGTTGAGGCGGGCGCAGCCCTGCGGGTCCGCGGCCCCGGCGAACGAGCGCAGCGGGCGCTGCGGCTGCCCGGCGGCCGCGGTGGCCAGCTCGTCGTGGGTCGCGCGCAGGAATGCGTGCCCGCAGGACGCCGCCAATTGCTGCGCGCGGCCGGCACGCCCTGCATCGACGATCACCAGGGCGGGCCGGCTGTCCTCGATGGCGAAGCGATGGTCCTCCAGATCGCCGTTGTATTGCAGCGGCACCAGGGTGAAGCCTCCGACGTAGGCCGCCGCGACCACCAGGAAGGCCTCATAGCCGTTCGCCGCGATCTGCGCGATCCGGTCGCCCGGCTTCAAGCCCAGGGCCCGCAGCGCGCCGATCGTCCTGGCGACGTCCGACGCCAGCTGCGCATACGTCACCTCGGCGCCGTCGCACTCGATCGCCACCCTGGCGCCGGAGCGCTCGAACGCATGGACCAGCGCCTCTCCCATCGACGCCATCGCGTTTGCCTGCATTGCTTTCCCTTCCATCCACATCGGTTGCACCGAAGTCTAGGAAGGGCGGCGCGCCCGTGGTGCCGCGAAGTTCCACATACAGGGAACTTCGCGCGAATGGCCGCGCGCTAGGGCGTGACGGGGACGGCGAAAGCGTCGGCCGGGAAGCGGGAGCGTTGCAGCAGGCTCTCTTGCAGGACCAGCGCTTCCGCATAGAGCGCGTCCAGCACCGACTGCTCATGGCTGCGGCTCATGCGGCCCAGGGTCGTGGCCACGCTGATGGCCAGCAGGGGCCGTCCCGACCCGTCGTTGATGCTCACGCCGAGCGACACCACCCCGTGCGCCACATGGTTCGCCATCCGGGCGAAACCCAGCGCGCGCGTGCGCTCCACCATCTCCTGGACGTAGGCCGAGGAGACGCCGGCGAAGGCCTCCAGCCGCTTGCGGTTCGCCGCGTTGATCACGGTCACCTGCTCGTCGCTCAGCTGGCTGAGCACCGCCATCCCCATCGAGCCCACCCCCAGGGGATGGACGCGGCCTTTCGGCGGCACGATGGGCGGGCGCACTTCGGCGCCGATGCGGTGGTCGATGCACACGGACGAGGCGCCACACCGCTTGCCCAGGAACACGGTGTCGCCCGTACTGCAGGCGATGCGGTCCAGCGAAGTCTCGCACAGCGGGCGCACGTCGTAGCGGTAGGACGAGACCAATCCCATCTCGTAGGCCAGGGGCCCGAGCCGGTACCTGCGCTGCTCGTCACGGGACAGCAGTCCGGCGCCGACGAGCTCCAACAGCAGCCGATGGGTCGTGGACTTGTTCAGGCCCGTGGCCTCCACCACGTCCGAGAGACCCAGTCCGCCCTGGCCCGCCTGCATGATCAGCGAGGCGATCCGCAGGCCCCGCCCCAGCGTCTGTGCGCCGTCACGCCTGGCGCCGTGATCAAACGGTACAACCATGATGTCTCCCAAGATGGTTTCGGATGCCATGCCTGTGCCCGGACCGAGACCAGAGCGCCGGACGATTCTTGTCATATTTTGCAGCCTTACCCCGCCGCCCCTTCCCAGGGGCGTGCGAGCGGCAGCGGGCCGACGCCCCATCCGGCGGACTGTCCGGCAAGGGTGCGCAGCGCCGTCAGGGGCGCTCCGCGCGGGCGCGGCCGCTCACCGCGGCGCGAGGGACTGCGGATCCAGCGTCACGACCGTGGCGTCTCGCCGCCGCGGTCGTCCGCGCCGGGAGGGTCCTCGGCCAGCAGCCGATGGCGCTCCTCGGGCCGGGTCAGCCCGGGCAGCACCCGGCTGGCCACCAGCCAGCACACCCCGAAGGCCGACAGCGCCACCGCCTCGCCGTAGAACACGATGCGCGGCAGCCGCGCCTCGATGCCCAGATCGTCACCCCAGATGCCATTGACCAGCAGCACGGCCATGGCCGCGACCATGGCCCAGAAGCATGCGAGGTACAGCCTCGCGCGCCAGTGCGCCTGCCGGTGGGGCTTGCTGCGCGCATGCCGGTAGAACGCGATGCAGAAATACGCCAGCACCGAGAACATGACGGCGGCGCAGGCATAGTGGACATAGGGGATGATCTCCTCGCGGCCGCCGCACTTGCAGGGAAACATGGCCACGCCGAGGCCCGCCAGCGCCGCCACCCGGGACAGGACCATGTGCGCCCGGGTCTGCCCGTTGTACGAGAGCAGGAAGGCCGAGATCGCAAACAGGAAGCCGACGAAGATGTTGCGCGACCAGTCGCCCGCGAAATACGACTCGCTGATGGATGCGAGCGGGCGCTCGAGTGTGGACACCCAGCCGGTGACGGAAGCGATCGCAATGGCGATGACGCCCACGATCAGCTTCGTGGTGAGCTGGTTGATCTCGGGATACCGGGGTTTCCTGATGACGCGCATGATCTCTCTCCTCCTGCGAATGCGTTGTACCGGAACCGAGGGCATGCCGCCACAGCTGAGCAGCGCCGCGCCGTCCGGTTCGCCGCTTGGCCAGGGGGCGGCCGCGGGCGGACACCGCTCCATGCTGCCGCCGTGCGGGTCGCCTGAGCCGCCCGCGCCACGTCAGGCCGCCTCGGCCAAGCCGGGCGCATCGAGCGGCCGGTCGCCGATGACGATGCGAAACGGCGGCAGGCCGCGCAGCAGCATGCGGCCCCAATGCGTTCTCCCGAGCCGCGGATCCAGCACCGTCACCGTGCCGTGGTCGTCGTCCGTGCGCAGCAGCCGCCCCGTGGCCTGCGCCAGCCGGATGCCGACCTCCGGCACGCTGCGTTCCAGGAATGCGGAGCGCCCCTGTGCCTCTATCCACTCGCGGCGCGTCTCTTCCAGCGGGTTGTCCGGCACGGAGAACGGCAGCTTGGCGCAGATGACATGGGTGCAGTACTCGCCCGGCAGATCGACGCCCTCGGCCAGGCTGGCCAGACCGAACAGCACCGAGCGCTCGCCCGCATCGATCCGGGCACGGTGGCGCTCGAGCAGCTCGCGCCGGGAGCATTCACCCTGCATGAGCACGCAGGCCTTCAGTTCGTCGGGTAAGGCTGCCTGGACCTCGCGCATCTGCCGGGCCGAGGCGAACAGCACCAGCGAGCCGCGCTGGCGCGCCAGCAAGGCAGGAAGACGCCGCACGATCTCCTGCCCATGGGCGGCCGCATCGCGGGGATCGGCGCGCACTCCCGGGATATGCAGGACCGCCCGGCGCCCATAGTCGAACGGCGATGCCAGCGCCAAAGGTTCCAGTGCCGCATAGCCTTGCAGTCCCGCCTCCTCCAGGAACATGGCGAAGCGCCCGCAGGCGCGCAAGGTCGCCGACGTCAACACCGCAGCGCCGACCTTGTTCCACAGCAGTTCCCGCAGCCGCGGCCCGCCGCTGATCGGCGCCGCGCAGACCAGGAAGTCGTCGCCACCGCCCGAACCCGCATGGCGCTCCACCCAGCGCGCCACGGGCAGCGGATGCTGCGTCTCGTCGCACAGCATCCAGTCCCAGGTCGCGACCAGCTCCTCCAGTTTCGGGAAGTACCCCCCGAGCGTGGCCAGGTGCGGCTGCACGGCCTCGGCACGATCGCCTGCGCGGTCCACGAGCGCCGTGCGGAGCGTCAGAAGGTCCTGGCCCATCGCGCGCGCTGCGTCCAGCACGGCAGCGCCCGCTTTCCGCACCTCCACAGGCAGCACGCCGCCTGCGAAGCGGCTGATGCGTTGCTGGCCAGCGAACTCGCAGTGCCGCCCCACGGCCTCCAGCAGGCGCTCCAGCGCCGCGCACAGCCGCGCGGCAGGGAGGGCAGGATCCGGGAGATCCGGGCCGAACCGGCCGAGCCGCAGCGCCGTGACGGCGGCGCGGGCATCGCGGGCCGCATGGGACACCCAGGAGGCCGCACTGCACACGGAGTGGCGCGAGGCGCAGTGGTCCACCACCTTGGAGGGCAGGCTGTGCGCCTCGTCGAAGACTACCAGCGCCTCGCGCAGATCGGGCAGCGTGCTGCCGGGCTCCATGTCCGCTGCCGCCAGCACGAGGTCGTGGTTGGCGATGGTGAGGTCGGCCTCCTTGGCACGCTGGCGGGCCTGGTAGAAGGGGCAGCGCGCATAGCTCGGACAGCGGCTGCCCAGGCAGCCCGGGCGGTCCGTCGTGACGCTGGCCCAGACGGACTCCGGGATCACCTGCGGCCAGGCGTCGCGGTCTCCGCACCAGCGGCCGGCATCGAAGGCCTCGGCCAGGCGCGAGAACCAGCGCAGCGGCCGCACGCCGGCACCGTCCGCCGCCGCGTCGTCTTGCTGCCCGGGCGCGTCGCGCGGCTCGACCGCGGCCTGCTGGTCCAGACGCTGCGCGAGCCGCGCCGGGCACAGGAAGCGCCTCCGGCCCTTGGCCACGACGTAGGAGACCGGGAACGGCAGAAAGCGCAGCAGGTCCGGCACGTCCTTGTGCAGCAGTTGCTCCTGCAGCGTGACGGTGGACGAGGACACGACCAGCTTGCGGCCGCGCAAGTGCGCCAGCACCAGTGCGGGCAGCAGATAGGCGACCGTCTTGCCGGTGCCCGTTCCGGCCTCGATCACGGCGAGGTGCGCTCCGTCGCTTCGCTCTGCGTCGCTGGCATCGACGCGGGCAAGCGCGTGCGCCACCGCCGCGATCATCTGCAGCTGCGGGCGGCGCGCGCGGAACCCCGGCGATCGTTCGCGGATCGCGTCGAGACACCGTTGCATCAGCTGCTTCTCGTCGGGGGTGAGCATGGCCCAGCATCGCCCCCGTTTCGGCCCGGTCAACCCCGGCGGCGACCGCGAGGCGCAGGCAGCGCATGGCATCGCAGGCTGCGGCGCAGCGCCCTGGACCCGAGCAAGTGCCGCCGCGGGACCGGCAACGATTCCAGGCTTCCGGCGCTGGCTCCTTATCCCGGCGGATACGCTGCAGCACGCCCTGTGGCCGCGTCAAGGTCGCAACTGCGGCACTTCCTTCCCCGGGGGCACGTGCCCTCTAGCGCCGCGCCCGGCGAGCCGCTACCGGCGCCCCGTCCGTGCTGTGGGATCCACAGGCCGAAAGCGCCGTGCTGGAGACGCTGCGGCTTGGCAGATCCAGCAGCATCTGCTGCCGGACCCGCAGGGCGAGCACGCGCGGCGCATGCGCATGCACCTGCGGGCGCGGCATCGCGAGGCGTCACGGACCGCGCCCTGAGGCCGGTGCCGCGGCCCTGCCCGTCCCGATGCCGGGCGGCGCGGGGCCGCAGCCGACTCCGCCGCGCCCGAACTGCCCCAGGTACCTCCGGATTGACGCCGCATGCAGGTGTGGCCCAATCAACCACCGCACGATCACAAGAAGAACCGCACGTTGGACTCCACCACTTCCATTTCCGCGACAGGCTCCAGGTTCGAGCGGCGCAAGCAGGCGCGCCCGGGCGAATTGCTGGAGGCGGCGCTCGCGCTGTTCGTCGAGAAGGGGTTCGCCGCCACCCGCGTCGACGAAGTGGCAGCCCGGGCGGGCGTCTCCAAGGGCACGCTGTTCCTGTACTTCTCCACCAAGGAAGACTTGCTCAAGGCCGTGGTGCGCGAGGTCATCGCAGGACGCTTCGCCGAATGGGGCCGCGAGCTGGACAGCTTCGAGGGCAGCACGGAAGAACTGCTGCGTTACTGCATGCAGGTGTGGTGGCGGCGCGTGGGGGACACGCCGGCCGCGGGCATCTCCAAGCTGATGCTGTGCGAGGCACAGAACTTCCCCGAGCTGTCGGACTTCTACCGGCGCGAGGTCATCGAGCCCGGCAACGAACTGGTCGGCCGCATCCTGCGGCGGGGTGTCGAACGCGGCGAGCTGCGCATTCCCGAAATGCAATACGCCGTCAAGCTCGTGCTCGCACCCATGCTCTTCCTCTCGCTGTGGGAGCATGCGGGAGGACTGCGCACCCCGCAGCCCAACGACTTCGACCAGCAGCGCTTTCTCAGCCTGCACGTCGAGGCACTGCTGCACGGTTGGCGCGCCACGCCATCGGTACCGTCGCCCGCGGCGTGAGTTCCTCCTGCTTCGGCCTTTGCCTCTCTCCAACCGGCCCGCCGACGAAGCACCTCGCGTCCCGGGCCGGCAGGGGTCGGCCCAGGGGATCAGCCACGTGCGCCGGTGGGCTCGGAAGACGAGCGCGCGATGTCTGCAAGGTCGCTCACATAAGCCTGCAGCAACTGGCGGGCGGACGGTTCGGTCGTCGCAGCGGTCCGGTAGAAGCATTCCAGCAGCAGTTCGTCATCGAACTCGCTGATCGCGAGCAGCAGATCGAACCCGCCATCACCGCCCCGATCACCTGACGCGTCGGACTCGAGCAGCCGCGCGATGGTCGCCTCTCCCAGCCAGCACCGCGTGTACCGGAAAGCCACGCCGCCCCGCGCGTCGGCGTATGCCATGCCGGGGCCAGCACCGCCCGCGATCGCCCGGCGCATGTCCTTCGGCATGGCCGTCTCGTCGCGCGGCTGCACGGCGCCACCGGCGACGCCGCGCTGCATCGCCCCACCCTGGCCCGGTTCCGGCCAAAGAACGGTGATCGATGCCTCCCCATGCAGTCCTTGCCGGTCGAGCGCCAGGCCGAACATCGCCAGCAGCATTTCGGCGAGACGGCATCCGCTGCGCCGGGCGGCGCGCCGAAGGTCCCATACCGCCCCATCGGTGATCAGGAGCGAAAGCTGGCCATGGGTCTGTGGCGGCTGCACCGCGGCGCCTGCGCGCCGCGGACCCGGTTCACGGGCATCCGGCGCCATGTCGGCTGCCGCAGACGGCGGCGGTGGGGCGCCAGGCGGACCGAGATCTGCCGGCAACCTGCATGTGGGATCGCACATGGGGTCCATCAGCTCGACAGCCGTCCCTGCACTTCGACCCAGCACGCGAAGAGCGGTTGCCCGCCGATCACCACCGGCGGCGCCGCGCGGTGGGCGGCACAGCCGGCTCGCCGCAGCAGCCGTTCCACGCCGAGCGGAGACACCGTGATCAGGCGCTGGACGCCGTTGTCGGCCGCCAGACGCAGCACCTCGCGCAGCAGCTGCAGGGTGACCGGCGACGAGAACTGGCCCAGGGGATGGGCCCCCGCCTGCGCGAAATCCACGGCCGCGAAACGCGACAGTTCCCAGACGTCGGCGCGCCGCGGCGGCTCGACGCCCCCCATCAGCTGCGGGAACACCTCGCCGAGCAGATAGGGCTTGTCGGTCGGCATCAGGCGGGCGGTGCCGACCAGGCGGCCGTCGTACTCGCGGGCGGCCAGATAGATGGTGTCGGGGCGGTCGAACTGGTCCAGCTCCAGCCCCTCGCGGGCCGGAAGCTCCCATCCGAGCGTCTCGATGAACACCTTGTGCCGGTAACGCGCAATGCCCTCGAACAATTCCGGCGACAGGGACCTCGGGGTGCCTTCAATAATCTCCACATCGGCCTCCAGCAACGACTGACGAGCCGCCATTGCATCGTCAGCCCGCGCTTTGCGGTACTACCAACTGCTGGAGGACACTTATAGCGTGCAGCGCAACAGGACCTGCCGCGGGTTGTCGCGCCACGGCAGCGCGTCCACCACGGTGCCCAGGACTTCGAGATTGCGCCGCCAGGCGTAGTCGGCGCCATGCCGGTCGATCAACATGACGTTGCTGCGGGGCCAGCCCACGCGCGCCAGCCCGAGCACGCCCGGCGCGCACACCAGCCGCCAGTCCCAGCCGATGCTCAGGCACGGCGCGGCGCGGCTGAACCACTCGCTGTAGCCGCAGATCGCGGTCTGTGCGCCGCACCGCGCAATGTCCTGGGGGTCCTGTTCCAGCCGCGAAAGCATGTGCTCCAGCCGAAGGTCGAGCATGGCGTCCAGCGACAGCCGCACAAAGCCATCCGTGCTGGACAGCCAGGGACCTTCACCGTACGCGGGACCGTATTGCCATGTCATGTCGTCATCGTGCGCCTATGCCGCGGGCCGGGCGCTCCGCCGCGCGCACCCGACAGTTTCGGAGAGCGGCGGCGGCCCGTCAAACCGTCGCTGCGCTTCTCACGACAGCAGGCCCATCGCGAGCGCGCGAACGGCGGCGGTTGCCTTGTTGGGCGAATTCATCTTGAGGGTCGCGTTCTTGACGTGGTAGTTCACCGTATCGATGCTGATCGAGAGGATGAGCGCGATCTCCCCGGCGGTCTTGCCGTCGATGGTCCATTTGAGCACTTCCGTCTCCCGGGCCGTCAGGTCGGCGCCCGGCGGTCCGTACAGCCTGGGCTTGAAGTGGCGGCCCAGTGCCATGTGCGCGATGTTCACCAGCCAGGACATCTGCATCCGCTTGTCCGCCATCTCCGTGCCGGTGATCGGCTCGGACGAGCGCGACAGGCTGAGCATGCTCGTCACCCCGTACGCGTCCAGGCTCGACTGGCACCAGCCGTAGCGCAGGCCTGCGGACTGCGCCTCGGACCACAGCCCCGGGGTCGATGCGAAGACCTGTTCGCTCCAGACGAGCGGCACCTGGCTGCTGCGCCCGTGCAGCACCGTGGGGTCGACGCGCACGTAGCCCGCCTCGAGATACCGGTGCTGCCACACCGCGGGGTAGTCGTTGACCAGCATGACCTTCGGATCGGTCACCGGCAGGGGCACGCGCAGCCCGAACGCGCACCACTCGAAGCCCAGGCCCCTGGCGGCGAACGCGATATGGGCGAACACCTCGTCCTCGGCGCCGTCGGGGTCGATGGCCTGCATCAGGGATCCCGCCCAGTTCTCCATGGCTCTTCTCCCGCCCACCCTCCTTCCAGAGAATCCCCACGGCGGCGGGCGCACCGTGCATGGACATGGAACACACTGGTCTACCTTGTGGGCGGCCAACGACTCCCCGCCGCCAGCGGATATTGCTGTCGGCAGGCCGCCCGACACGCAGTGCCGGGCAACGCAACTACCGATTTTGCTGCGATTGCACGGAAATCGGGCAGGTTATTCCGGCGGACCGTCCCCTGGAGCGGGCAGACGCAGGCCACCGGACGGCAGCCGCTGGCGCTGTTCGGTCGTCCGGTGGGTTGCATGCGACGCTCCTCAGCGGCTGGCGCGCCCGGGCTCGCGCTGCAGCAGGGCCAATGCGCGGGCCACACCCAGCCGCGCGTCGCCTCTGCCGAGGCGCACGAGCGCCCGCTGCAACTCGGCGACGAGCGGGGCGTTCTGCGGCACGAGCGCGTTCCAGGACAGGTCGGCGGACTCCGCGCCGGCGAGCGCGCGCCGAGTGGGCGCCCGGGCCCCGAACACATCGATCGCGCCGTCGCCAAGCCGCACGTCGCGCTTCAGCTCGCGCAGCGCCTGTGTGGCGGCCAGGGCGTAGGGCTTGAGCGGATCCGCATCGGACCAGTCCTTCAATGCGGCGGGCCGCTGCAGCGGCCGTGGCGCAGGCTCGACGCGCGCGTAGAGCTCATGGCAGCGCTGCAGGTACCGGCGCTTGCGCAGCGCCACGGAGGGAGGATCGCCGGGCCGGGGCCGCAGCGCCTCGCGCAGCCGGCGTGCCGGGCCGTCCGCGGGGTTCCCTGGCGGGTCGGTGCTTGCTCTGGAGGCGGCAGAGGCGGGCCCCAGCCACCCCGGCCAGTCCCTCGGGGCGCCGTGCGCGATCGCCCTGCCCTCCCAGGCCTCGACGGGCGCGCTGCAGAAGGACCGGGCCGCCTGTCCAAGTCCCGCGGGGCCGAGGAAGACCAGGCTGAGATCGGCGCGGCCGTCGAGCCGGGGCGCCACGCCGAGGAACAAGTCGGCGCGGCGCGTCGAGAGCAGATAGCGCGCCAGCTCGTTGCGCCGGTCCCAGGGCTCGTTGGGATAGCCGAACCGGCGGAACAGATAGGCAAAAAGGTTGCCGTACTCCAGCTGCGTGCCCACGGTGGCCGCGAGCACGGGGTCGAAGGGGCGCGCGGCGCCATGCGCCGGGCGACGCACCGTCGCGAAGCTCAACACCTCAAAGGACCCCGCGCCGTCCGGGAGCGAGGCCAACTGCATTCGAAAGGACATGTCTGACACCTCCGCCTGCATCTTCCACGCCTCGCACCGGGCTTCAACCCCCGGCCGTGGCCAGCCGCAGGGCCCCGGGCTGGTCTGCCAGCCGGGGCGGTCGCGCAGTGTCGCGGGCGAAGGCGGCCGGCCGACCCCGGGGTAAGGCAGTGGGATGCGTGCAGGCGGATGCGTGCGGGCGGATGCGTGCGGGCGAAGCGATGGATGCAGCGGCGGCACCCAGGGGCCGCTGCGGTTGCCGGTGCCGCGCGCAGCGCCGGCGCGGCTGCGGCGGGTCGCGGCCGGATGGCAGGGCCGGGAGCGTGCGCTTCAGCTGTCGGCGCTGAAGCCGATGCTCTTGACGATCGGCTCCCACTTCTTCTGGGCATCGCGCAGCGCCTCCGTCAGTTGCGCAGGCGTGGACGGCGACACCTCCATCCCGAAGGACGCGAAGCTCTCCTCCACCTCCTTGGACGCCAGCGCGCGGTGCACGGCCGCATGGAGCTTCTGCACCGCGAACGCGGGTGCCCCGGCGGGCAGGTAGACGCCGTACCACTCCTGGAACACCATGTTCTTGAAGCCCTGCTCCACCAGCGTGGGCACCTTGGGCGTGAACCGGCTCCGTTCGGACCCGGTCGTCGCGAGGAGCCGCAGCCTGGGCTGGTTCAGGAAAGTGCCCAGCGGGCTGCAGAGCGCCGGAAGGTTGCCGCCGATCATGTCCGTGATCGCCGCGCCGGAGCCCTTGTAGCCGATGTGGGTGATCTCCACGCCCGCCGCCCTGCCGAGCGAGATGGCCGCGAAATGCAGCGTCGACCCCGTGGCGGGCGAGCCCATACTGGCGCGGTCCGGGTGCGCCTTGTACCAGGCCATCAGGTCGTTCACCGTCCGCACCTGCTCCGGGACCGCGGGGCCGACCGCGATGCCGCAATCGAGGGTTGCGGCCATGGACACCGGCGCGAGATCCGCCGCCGGGTCATAGGGAAGCTTGCGGTAGGTGAACGGATAGACGCCGAGCATCGACATGGGGGTGACGAGAATGCTGGCGCCGTCGGGCGCCGCGGCCTTGACCGCGACCACGGCGAGCTGACCGCCCGCCCCGAGGCGGCTTTCCACCACGACGGCCGGCGCATAGTCGTTGACGAGCCGGTCCCCGATCTTGCGGGCAACGACATCCGTGGTCGTGCCCGGCGGAAAGCCCACGAGGATGCGCGCCAGTTCGGGCCCCGGCGCCGCGCGCAGCGGACCGGACGCGGCCAGCGCCATCGCAGCCGACCCGGCCTGCAGGATCCTTCTCCTCGAATACGCCATCGCTGTCTCCTTTGTCTCTTTTGTTGCGGGCCGGTGCGCGCGGGGCCGCCCAGTACCGTGTTCGCCAGGAGAGTAGCCAAGGCGGCAGCTTGCGTCCAATGCAATTTAAGCCGCCTAGCGTTGCAATCCTTGCAATAAGATGGAGGTGCCGCGCGCCAACGGCGCGGCAGCCGGCGACGAAGGCGGCCGGTCGGGCCAGGCCCGCGCTGAATACACGAAGGAGCCCCTCTTGGACCTGGCCGCATGCATCGCCGAACTCTTGAAGGCACCGACCCTGTCCGCCATGGCGGCGGCGGCCCAGGCACTGCCGGCGCCCACCGCCACGCGTGAAGAGGCCAAGGCTCTCTACGAGCGCCTGGCCGGGTGCATCGCAGCGAACGACCGCCGCGACGCCGTGGCGTCCACGTTGGCCCTGCTGCGCCTCGACGGCAGCACGTGGCTCGCGCGCATGCGCAAGGACGGCCTGTTGCGCGCTTCGCGCTATGGATACGACGGCGGCTGCCTGAAGAAGATCGTGGCGGCGGCGCTCGAACTGTCCGCGACCTCGCCGCTGCCGTCCGAGCAGGTCCAGTACCTGCAGTCCGTGCAGGCGCTGCTGGCGCTCGCCGGGCCCGCGAGGCAGATCCACCGGAGCATCGTCGACCGCCTGAAGGCGCGCCGAGGCGCGGCCCTCAAGACCCTGCTGGCGCTCGTCAACTCCTCGTTCTCCATCAACTGGCTGGGCAGCGAGCAGGCCGACGAGAGCCAGCCGCTGCGCTGGAGCGCCACCGAGCTCGCATCGGCGTTCTCCCGGCTCTACATGATCTCGCGGGACGGTCCCGGCATCGGCGCCCGGACGTGGACCTGGACCGACGACCACGCCGCATCGGCGCATGAGGGCGTCTATTCCAGCCTGCTGGTGGACGCCCTGAGGCTCAACGAGCTGATCGACGCGGAGGTCCTGCTCGATGGCCTTCCGTACAAGGCGCAAGCCACCCCCGCCGGGGTGCTGGTCTCGGCCATCGATCCCGAATTCGAACGATCCGTCCGGCTGGGCTACATCCAGGCCGACCAGCAGTTGCTGATACGCGCGGCCTCGTCCGAGCGGCACCTGGGCGGTGAGCAGCCGAAGCTGCCCTCGTTCCAGGACGCGCTGTCCGCGTTCTTCCAGGCCGGCCTGCTGGAGTTCGTTTCGCTCCGGACAGAGCCCGTAGAGCGGTTCGTGATCACGCTGCCAAGTCTTGCGCCGCTGATCGAGATCCTGAATGTCGACGGCCCGTTCCTGGAGGAGTTCCCTCTCCTCCAAGGCGCCCTGATCGACACCTTCCAGCCGCCCGGCAGCACCGACCTGCGGGTCAGCGGGCAGCTCTCCATCATGGACCTGCTCAAGGCGCAACGGCTGTTCAACCTCATCGACACCATGTTCCGCAAGAAGCTGGAAACGGTGGACGACCCAGTGAAGCGCAGGGTCCTGGGGCTTCGGTCCACCGTGATGGTCGCGCCACGCGCGGATCTGCTGCGGATGCTGCAGGTCGTGATGTCGCCAGAGAAGGCGCAGGAGCTGATCTCGCTGCTGTCGCTGCCGACGACGAACTCCGCGGCGGGCGCCAACGTGTACATCGACCTCCAGTACCGGCCGTTCGTGCACTCGCTGGACCCCAAGGGCGACTATATCGCCATTCCACCGGCGATCGTGGCCAAGTCCAACCTCGCGCGCAGCATCATGCACGCCAGCGGGATCAAGGGCGTGACCGCGGCGGCCGACGATCCGATGCAGGTGGCCGTGGCGACGGCGCTGCGGCAAGCGGGCTTTCTCGTGCGGGAGAGCTTCGACTTCAACATCAGCGGCAGGCGCGAGACCGACATCTTCTGCTACCGCGATGGCGTGCTCTTCGTCATCGAATGCAAGAACGCCTACCACCCGTGCTCGCCGCACGAGCTGCGCAACAGCTACGACCTGGTCCTGAAGGCAGAGGAGCAACTGGACCTCCGCGCCCTATGGCTCGCGGAACCCGGCAACCAGGCGCGGCTCTTCAAGGCGCTTGGCTGGGACGCCACCGCCCCGGCGCGCGTGCGCACCTGCGTGGTCACGGCCAACCGCGCCTTCAGCGGCTACCGCTGCGGCGCCCACCCGGTGCGACAGGCGCACGAGCTGATCAACTTGCTGGTGCGCGGCTACGTGGGAAGAGGTCCCGGAGAGCCGCCGCGCCGCTTCTGGCGCGCCGAGGCCTTCGAGGTCGACGACCTGCTCGACTACCTGGATGGGAAGTCCGTACTCCAGACGCAGCATGCCGCCATGGCCCCCGCAAGGCGCGGCATCGCCCTCAAGGACCGCCGGCTGGAGTTCGCGCAGTTCGTGATGAACCTGGAGGACATGGCCCGGCTCCTCGAGGAATCCTTCGACGCGGCCCAGGACCCCCAGGCACCGCAGGACGGCACCGAGGCGCCGGCCTCGGCGACCGCCGCGCCCTGAAGCGCCATGGCGGCCCACCGGATCTGGCGGACCCCGTGTCCCGCGAGTGAACCGCGCGGATGCCGGGAGCGCGCGGGCCTGGCGGCCATGCGCAACACAGGAGGCGACAGCGATGCCCATCAACCTGAAACAGCTCCACCACATGGTGCTGCTGTCCGAGGAACAGCACTTCGGGCGCGCGGCGGAGCGGGCCTTCCTGTCGGCCTCCGCGTTCAGCCGCAGCGTCGCCGCCCTCGAGGAGTCCGTGTCGATGCCCCTCTTCGACCGGCGGGCGAACGGGGTCCGGCTCACGATGGCAGGCGAGCGGGTGCTCGCCAGGGCCAAAAGGCTCCTGCTGAGCAGCGAGGAGCTGTCCGAGGAGCTGCGGCTCCTGCGCACGGGCGAGCTCGGCGACCTGGTCGTGGGCGCGGGCCCGCTGTCCGCGCCGGCGGTGGTGCTCCCCGCCATCGCCGCGTTCCAGCAAGCCCACCCGCGCGTCGGCGTGCGGCTGGACGTCGCGCACACCCGGGAGCTGCAAAGAAGGCTGATGGAGGAGCAACTCGACTTCTTCGTCGCCGATGTGCGCGAGCTCATCGACCATGAACGCTGCGCGGTCGAGCCGATCGGGCGCATGCGGCTCAGCCTGATGTGCCGCGAAGGCCATCCCCTGGCCGGCCGCGCGACCGTGACCCTCGGGGAGCTGCGGGCGCAGCGGCTCGCCTCCGTCCATATCCCCGCGATCCTGAGCGCCCGGCTGGCGAAGCTGATCGCCCGCGACGAGAAGGGAATGCTGCCGCTGGCCTTGGAATGCGAGAGCGTCATCGTCCTGCGCGAGTACGCGCTTCGGACCGATGCCGTCATCCTCGCCGCGCCGCAGGCCATGGGCGCGGAGCGCCCGGGCTGTGGGCTGTGCAGCCTCCAGGTGCGCGAGTTGTCGCAGCTGGAAGACCAGAACCCGCTTGCCGTGGCCATGGGGCTCGTCACGCTGAAGGACCGCACCCGGACCGCGTCCATGGACATGCTGATCGATGTCCTCCGTACCGGGGCTTCGGCGCGAGGCGGTCAAGCGACCCCCGGCCGCTCAGGGACCGCCAGCGCATCGCCGGCGGCCCGGCGGCCCTCGCGCCGCGACTAGGGCCGGTTCGCACGGACACGGCCCATCGGCGATCGGTGCGATGCACTGGAGAACTGCTGGCGCAGCGGTCGCACGCGCACTTGCTCGCGGGCGTAGGCGGGAAACGAACGGCGGCCCGTGCTATTTCAGCAGGTGCCCGCTGCGCGCCCGCACGACGACGTCGACCCGGTCGGAGGCGGCGGAGGGCGAGGCCGAGAAATTCGCGGTGAAGCCCCCGAGATCGACGCTGCCCATGTTGTTCATGGCGGCGAGTACGCCGCACGCGTCGACCATGCCCGCCGCGGAGGCGCGCTGCAGCGTGTCCACGCAGATGCGCGTCTTGATGGAGCCCACCAGCCCGAGAGCGAACTACGGGCTCGCGGAACCCGGGACGCGGATGACTGGAGGCCACAGTCCGACCGCGCAGTTCACACCCTGTCGCCCGCGAGGAATCCCGCCAGTTCGTCCACCAGCCGCCACCGCGCATGCTCCAGATGCAGAAGGTGCGTACCCCGGTCTATGGTCACGAGCCGCTTGTGCGGCGACCCGAGAGACTCAAAGAGGGCCGCGGCATCACCCTCGCTCGAGAGCTTGTCCTGCGCGCCTCGCACCAGAAGGAGGTCGTGGCGCAGCCGGGGTGCATCGAAGAGCTGTCCTCCCCGGAGCACCTGAAGCGCATCCACCTTTGGGCCCATGGGTGCGCGGAAGCCTTCGGCAGAGCTGCCACGCCCTTGGTCGGAATCCATCAGCGAGCTTTCCGCACACGCCAGCGCAGCGGGGTCTCGATACTCCGCCGCGTCGGCAGCGCCAATCTCCCAGTCCCATCCACGCCTCAGCGCACCACGCAACACGACGGTGTAGCCGCCAAGGCGGGGGTCGAGGTTTGGGGGGACCTTGCCGTCACCGACGTTCGCCGCGGCGCCAGCGGCGGGGCGCCAGACCGGCGCGTAGAGGGCCAGGCGGCGCACGCACCCCGGGGCCGCCAGCGTGAAGTTGGCGCTGCGAGCCGTGCCCCACGAATAGCCGATCAGGTCCACGCAGGCGACGTCCTCTTGCTTTCGCACGAACGCCACGACGTCGGCGAGGTCTGCGACCGCATCGGCCATGCAGCCCAGCGCAGGGCGGCTGTGCTGGGGCGGGACTTCCATGAAGGCCGGGCGGCTCGAACGGCCATAGCCACGAAGATCGAACAGATAGACACGCAGCCCCGCGTCCGCAAGCGCCTGCTGGAGCGAATAGCCGGGAACGTCCAGGATGGCCGACCCCGGCTGAAAGAAGCCGTGAACCAACACCGCGGGCACCGATCCGGGCTTGCCGCGCCTTCGGACAAACAGACACGCATCAGGATCCGAGGTGCTGGGGATGCGCCACTCCTCGGCATGGGTACAACCCTTCGACGGCATCGCTCGGCTACTCCGGCTGTACGCCCGCGAGCCTCATGGCTTCCGCGATCACAGGCCCCTCGCGCTCCACCGCCGCGCGGAACTCGGACGGCGAGTTGCCCAGCGCGCGCCATCCGAAGCCTTGGAGGAACTTCTGCGTCTCCGGCAGCTTCAGCGCCGCGACCGCGGCATCCCGAAGCCGGCTCACCACGGACACGGGAGTTCCGGCGGGTGCGGCCAGGCCCAGCCAGATCGGGACCGCGAAAGTCGGATCGGTGAAGCCCAGCTCGACGAAGGTGGGGACGTCGGGGATCAGCGGTGAACGCTGCGTGCCGGCGATGGCGGAAATGGTGGCAAGGCCCTTCTGCTGGATGTCCAAAGCCTGCGGAATGCTGGCGATCGTCATCTGGATATGTCCGCCCATGAGATCCTGCGCGGCGGGCGCACCTCCTTTGTAGGCGACGATGGTCAGGTTGCCGCGCGTCTGCCGGGCTAGCGCCGAGCCGATCAGGTGCGGGTAGCTCCCTGGGCCCCACGTGCCGTAGTTGAGCGCAGCACCGCCCGGGCCAATTTGCTTCAGCCCTGAGACACCCGCGTCGGTCCGCAAGATCAGCACAGGCGGTGTCAGCGCCAACTGGGTGACGAATGCGAAGTCCTTAAAGGGGTCGTAGGGCAGCTTCTTGAAGAGGTGAGGAACGTAGGTAAAGCTATCGGCCAGCGTCAGAAGCACCGTATGGCCGTCCGCTGGGGCCCGTGCAACCTCGGCGCTGCCAATGGTGCTGCTGGCTCCCGGCTTGTTGTCGACGATCACGGGCTGCTTGAGCATCTCCTGCATGCCCTTGGCAATCTGGCGGCCCGCAGCATCGACTGGTCCTCCCGCCGGGTAGGGAATCACGATGCGAACGGGCTTGACCGGAAAACCCGTCTGCGGCTGAGCTTGAACGCCGCACGCGCCAAACGCGAGCGCGGCGGCAATGAATCGAACGAACTGACGAAGCATGCGTGTCTCCTTGTTGTGGGCGAATCCACAGCCATCTTAGGAACGGCTCGGCGCGACGCCCAACGACGTGGGCCATAGAATCCATCGACGGCATCGATAACCCTGAAATTGACGCATGGCCCTCGACATTGACCTGCTGCGGGTGGTGCAAGCGCTGGCCCGGCATGGCAGCGTGACTGCCGCAGCAGCGAGCCTCAACCTGAGCCAATCGACGGTCAGCCATGCGCTGTCCCGGTTGCGCGCGCACTATGGCGACCCGCTGTTCGAGCGATCGGGAAACCAGTTGACGCGCACGCCGCTGGCAATCAAGCTTGCCACCGAGGCCGAGCGTCTGCTGCTCGACTTCGAGCGCGTCCAGAGACTGAGCGAGTCTTTCGATCCGCAGCGCTCCAGCCGGGTCTTCCGCATCCACATGATCGACGTGGCGGAACTTGTGTTCCTGCCCGGCCTGTTGCGGCGCATCGCCAACGAAGACTGGCGCATCGGACTGGAGATCGTGCGTGCAGGCGGCGAGGAGGTGTGGGCCGAGCTCGAGGCGGGCCGGATCGACCTCGTGATCGGCACGCCCAGCAAGGCCCATCCGAACCTCTATCGCCAACGGCTGCTGGAGCAGCAGTACGTCGGCATTGCGCGCAAATCCCATCCATTGCGCGCAGAGCTGCAGACGGTCAGCGGCTACCTGCGCAGCGCGCATTGTGTGGTCACGCCGCGCGGCCCGGCCATCGGACGCATCGAGGCCGCGCTGGCCGCTCTCTCGCCTTCCCGCCGAGTGCAGCTACAGGTTCCGGATTTTCTGTCCGTGCCCTCGCTCGTTGCGCAGTCCGACCTGGTGGCGGCCGTACCCGAGAGCCTTGTCGCCCTCCATCCGGATAGGCCGCGTCTGCACGTTTTCGCGCTGCCCATTGCCCAGCCCCGCTTCACCGTGGTTCAGCATTGGCATCGTCGGGTCCATGGCGACGGCGCGAACAAGTGGCTTCGCACGCTGCTGCGTCAGGTGGCGCCACAACTATTGGCATCCGGTCACTGAAGTCCGGGGACTTTCTACCTCGGTGATCGGCCGTCTCTGCAGTCGGACCCTTGCACGAGATTCACGCAGGGCTAGGCAGTCAGCGCCGAGGCGGCGGGATGCCGGCGTCACTTCAACAGGTGCCCGCTGCGCGACCGCACGACGATATCGACCCGGTCGGAGGCGGCGGAGGGCGAGGCCGAGAAATTCGCGGTGAAGCCCCCGAGATCGACGCTGCCCATGGTGTTCATGGCGGCGAGTACGCCGCGCGCGTCGACCATGCCCGCCGCGGAGGCGCGCCGCAGCGCGTCCACGCAGATGCGCGCGTTGATGTAGCCCTCCATCCCGGCGAAGGTCACCGCCTGTCCGCCGCCCGCGAAACGCTCCGCGTGCTCCTGCAGGTCCCGGGTCAACTGGATCGACGCGACCTCGGGGTTGGGAACGACCGAGGTGAAACCCACCACCCTGCCCGAGAACCCGGTCAGCAGCGAGTTCACGTTGCCCGCGGCGAAGGTCGTGACGAACAACGGCCACCGGTCGCTGGCTTCCTGGCTCAGCCTGGATACGAGTGCGAAGCCCTCCACGCCCATGTCCACGAACATCGCGTGGTACCTGCCCGAAGTGGCCTCGGAGCGGAAACGCGCCACCGATGCCGACGCGGAAGGGTCCACGTCGAGCACGGTCGATGCGATGCGCTGCCGCGCGAAGGCCTCCTGCAGCGCGGCCGCGCCCTCGGAGACGGGAAGCCGGTCGGTGACGATCACGACCTTGCTCGTGCCGAGCGCCAGCATCTGCTTGGTCAGCGCCTCCGCCTCCATCGCATAGGTCGCGCGCGTGCGGAACACATAAGGGTTGGCGTCCCGGCCGAGGGCTGCCGCCCCCGACATCGGGCCGATCAGCGCCACCTTCTCGGTGCGCGCCACCTGCGCGCCCGCCGCGCAGGCGGCATCGCCCACGCAGTTGAGCAACGCGACCGCCTTGTGCTGGGTGACCAGCTGGCGCAGGTTGTCGACGTGGCGGCGCGGGTCGCCTCCATCGTCCAAGGTGAGCAGCTTGAGCTGCCGCCCGCGGATGCCTCCCGAGGCGTTGACGAACTCGATGTAGGCCCGGGCGCCCGCACTGGCGCGCGCGGCACTGCCGTCGTCGGCGCTGCCCAGGGGCAGGGACTGGCCAATGACCAGCGGCTCGGCGGCGAAGGCCCAGCCGGCTGGTGCCAGCGCGAGCCAGGCCGCGGCGCGCAGCAGACGGCGCCGCGCCCATCCGGGGCGGGGCTTCGATCCAGGCTGCGCTGCGTCTCCCGAATGCACCAATGCATTTCCCATGGCGGTTCTCCTACTTGGACAGTTGGACTTCAGAAGGGATGCGGCGGGCCCACGTCTCGTTCGCCGCATCGATATGGGTGGGCGGGAGCGCGTCGTCCGGCGGCGCCGACCGCAGCAGCCCGGCAATCTGGTGCGCCGCCACGGCCTTGGAAAACAGCCAGCCCTGGTACGCATCGCAGCCGTAGCGCACGAGCAGCGAAAGCTGCTCGGTGCTCTCCACGCCCTCGGCCACCACCCGCAGGCCCAGGGTCTGCGCCAGCACGACGATGGCCCGCACGAGGGCGGCATCTTCGGGGCTGCGCAACAAAGGGCGCAGGAAATCGCGGTCGATCTTGATGCGCGACACCGGCAGATGCTTCAGATAGGCCAGCGAGGAATAACCGGTCCCGAAATCGTCCAGCGTGATGGAGATGCCCAGCCGTTGCAGGCGCCACAGCACCTGCCTGGCCTGCTCCGGATCCGCCATGGCTTCCGATTCGGTCACTTCGATCTCCAGGAGATCGGGACGCGCGCCATGCCGAGCCAGGCTGCGCTCGATCTGCTCGACGAGGTCCACCTGGCGCAGTTGCTGCGTCGACAGGTTGACCGCGACACGCAGCGGCAGGCCGGCCTCCGTCCACGCGGCGATCTGCCGGCACGCGCGGTCGATCACCCAGGCACCCAGTGCGAGGATCATGCCCGTGGCCTCCGCCACGGGGATGAAACGGCTGGGCGGGATCTCCCCGAGTTGGGGATGGGTCCATCGCAGCAGTGCTTCCACTGATTCGACCTCGGCCGTGGCCACATTGACCTGCGGCTGGTAGTGCAGTTCCAGCCCGTCGGAGTCCAGCGCGATCTTGAGCTGCTCGCGCAGCTGGAGCTTCTCCTCCATGCGCCAGCCCATGTGGTGCGCGTAGAAGGCGTAGCTGGCGCGGCCGGAATTCTTGGCGTGGTACATGGCCATGTCCGCGTAGCGCAGCAGCGTGGTGGCGTCCCGCGCATCCCTGGGATACACGGCGATTCCCAGGCTGGCGCTGAACGCCAGATCGAAGCCGTGCATCCGGTAGGGCTGGCACAGGACACCGAGCAGCTTGGCGGCCACTTGCTCCACGTCCTGGGGCTGCGCGATCGCGGGCAGGACCACGGTGAACTCGTCGCCACCGAGCCGCGCCACGGTATCGCCGGCACGCAGCGCGCTTTGGAGCCGCCGCGACGCCTCCAGCAGCAGCCGTTCGCCCGCGGCATGCCCATAGCCGTCGTTGATGGCCTTGAAGTCGTCCAGGTCCAGCAGCAACAACGCGAAGGACTGGCCCGTTCGCTCCGAAACGGCGATGGCCTGTTCGAGTTCCAGGCCAAACTGCCAGCGGTTGGCCAGGCCCGTCAGCGTATCGTGGGTGGCCTGGAAGCGGATCCTGGCCTCCAGCCCGCGCACGTCCGAGATATCGCGCACGAATGCCACGGCGGTTCCGCCGGAGACATCCGTGTGGCCCAGCGCGATAGCCACGGCCGTCAGGCTGCCGTCCTTGCGCATGATCCGGAAATCCTGTCCCCTGCCCATGGGCCTGCCCGACGGCGACCGGAAATACGCCTCCAGCTGGCGGGCGTGCGCGTCGCGGGCGGCCGGCGGAAGGAAGATGCCTACCGACTGTCCGCACAGTTCCTCGGACGCATAGCCGGAGATGGCCTCCATGGCCGCATTGACCATGACGATGTGCCCTGCCCGGTCCACCATCAGGATCCCGTCGGGAGATGCCTCCATGGCCGCAAGCGCCAGGGTTTCCCGGTGCGGCAGATGCCGCGCCGGGACCGGGGATGCATCCTCGAGGAGCCCGGGCCCCTTTTGTCCATCCGTGCCTGTCATCGCGTCAGCTGTCCAGCTTGAAGCCGGACTTCTCGATGATGGGCTTCCAGGTAGCGTAGTCCGCGCGGGCGAGCCTGGCCAACCGCTGCGCGCTGCCGCTCTCGGTCTGCATGCCAAAGCCGGCGATGCGCTCGCGCACCTCCTGTTGCGCCAGCACCGCCTGGAGCGCCTCGTTCAGGCGCGACACCACCTCCGCCGCCGCGTCGTGCGGCAGGTAGAGGGCCGACCAGCCGCGGGGCACGGACGGATAGCCGAGTTCACCGAAGGTGGGAACGTCGGGAAGCAGCGCGCTGCGCTGGTCGCCGGTGACGGCCTGGATGCGCGTCCTGCCGGACCGGTGGAACTCCAGCATGTCCGAGGCCAGCGCGTTGACGCCAAAGGTGATCTGCCCGCCGGACGCCAGCGCCGTCAGCAGGGGGGCGCCGCCCTGGTAGGGCACGGCCGTCAGCGGCACGCCAAACTTCTCGCCCAGCACCAGTCCGAAGAAATGCGGCGCGCTGCCCGCGCCGGGGTGGCCGAACGCCGCGCGATCAGGGCTTCTGCGGAGCCATTCGGCCAGCGCCCCCAGCGAGTCGGCCCTGGGGTCCGGACCCGTGGCCAGCACATAGGAAAAGCTCGAGACCGCCGCCACCGGCGTGAAGTCCTGGAACACGTCGAAGCCGAGCCTCGTGAACACATGCGGCGCATGCACCATGAGGGAGTCCGTGGCCAGCATCAGGTTCGTTCCGTCCGCTGGCTGGCGCTTGAAGAGGCTTGCGGCCAGCCGCGCGCCCGCCCCGGGGCGGTTCTCCACGATCACGGTTCGCCGAAGTTCCCGTTCCAATCCCTGCGCCAGCAAGCGCGCGATGGCGTCCATCAGCCCCCCGGGCGGGTAGCCCACCGTAAACTTCACGACGGCGCCCGGCTGTGCGAGGGCCGGGGCGGCGAGGCAGGCCGCCGCCGCGCCCGCGGCGCGCAGGAGCGTGCGGCGGGACGCGCGCGGGGGCGGCGGCGGGTGCCGCAGCGAAGCTGTGCTCATGACATGTCTCCTGGTCTCGTTTTGTTCTACTTACTCAGTGCGCCCTCTCCGGGGCGCCTGGGTGGGCCGGAGACACGCTCCGGCCCGGTGCGCGTCAGGCCGCCAGCTGCTCCGCCCCTTGGCGAGCCAGGCGCTCGCGCAGCTCCGCCCGCACTCCTTCGACCTTGTCCGCGTGCGCCTGGCGCACATGGCCGTAGCCGCGAATCCGTTCGGGCAGCGCCGCGAGTTCGACCGCCGCATCAGCCGTCTCCGGCGCCGCCTGCCCGAGGATCAGATCGAGATCCGCCTCGTAGCGCGCGAGCAGGCCCAGGGCCAGCTTGCGCTCCGGCGTGCGGCGGAAGGGATCGAGCCAGGTGTTGCGCAAGCCACGCAGCCGCTGCAGCACGCCCATGGCCGACAGCATCCAGGGTCCCACCTCGCGCTTGTGCCAGTGGCCCTCGGCGTCACGCCGGCCGAACGGCCAGGCCCCCAGGTGGAAGTGCAGCTTGTAGTCGCCCTCGAACTGCGCCTCGATCGAGCGCCGGAACTCCGGCGCGCTGTACAGGCGGGCGACCTCGAACTCGTCCTTCTCGGCCAGCAGCTTGTAGTAGTAGCGCGCGGCCGCGCGCGCCAGGCGGCCGTTGGCGCCGATGGCCGCGTCCTTGCGCTGCACCTTGGCCACCCGATCGCGGTAGCGTTGCGCGTAGGCGCTGTTCTGGTAGTCGGTCAGGCGGCGGCTGCGGTCCTCCACAATGTCTTCCACGCGCTGCAGCGGCCGCGGCGCGAACTGGATGACCTGGCCATCCGAGGCCTTGGCCGCGGCGCGCTCGACCGCCTTGAGGTCCACGGCGGCGCGCCGGCCCCACTCGAAGCTCTGGCGGTTGAAATCGACCTCGACGCCGTTGAGCTCGATCGCCCGCTGCAGCGCCGCCAGCGTCACCGGGATGCGGCCGTGCTGCCACGCGAAGCCGACCAGGAACATGTTGATGGCGATCGCATCGCCCATGAGGGTGGTGGCCAGGCGGCTCGCGTCGAGCGCGTGCAGATGGCCCTGGGTGCGCTCGCCGAGGCGGTTGAGCAACTGCTCGGCGTGCGGATCCCAGTCGGGGGACTTGGTGAACTCGCCGGTGGGGTTCACCGCCGTGTTCACGACGACGAAGCTGCGCTCGGCGGCGACCTTGGACAAGGCCTCCTGGCTCGCCGTCACGATCAGGTCGCAGCCGATCACCGCGTCGGCCTCGCCGACCGTGAGGCGCGAACTCGGGATCGCGGCCGCATCGGTCGCGAAGCGCAGGTGCGTCATCACGGCGCCGTACTTCTGCGCCAGGCCGGTCAGGTCCAGGAGGCTGGTGGCCAGGCCGTCGAGCTGGGCCGCCTGCCCCAGGACCGTGCCCACGGTCACGATGCCCGTGCCGCCGATGCCGGCCAGCAGGACGTTGTAGCCGCCCTCCACGCCGCGCAGCGTCGGCTCCGGCAGCGCCGGCCAGTCGCCACCGGCGGCCCCGCCGCGCGCCGGGCGCCTGAGTTGCCCGCCGTGGACGGTGACGAAGCTCGGGCAGAAGCCTTCCACGCAGGAGAAGTCCTTGTTGCAGCTGGACTGGTTGATCCGCCGCTTGCGGCCGAGCTCGGTCTCCAGCGGTTCGACCGACATGCAGTTGGATTTGACGCCGCAGTCGCCGCAGCCTTCGCAGACCTCGGCGTTGATGAAGGTGCGCTTGTCGGGGTCGGGCGCCTTCTTGCGCTTGCGCAGCCGGCGCAGCTCCGTGGCGCAGGCCTGGTCATAGACCAGCACCGACACGCCGTCGAACTCGCGCAGCTCGCGCTGCACCGCATCGAGCTCGACGCGCGGGCGCAGCGTCACGCCATCGGGCAGCGTCACCCCGTCGTAGCGTCCGGTGTCGTCGGTGACCACGACGATGCGGCCCACGCCTTCGGCGCGCGCGATGTCGATGATCCGGGCCACGGTGACGTCGCCATCGTGGTGCTGTCCGCCGGTCATCGAGACGTAGCCGTTGTACAGGACCTTGTAGGTCACGCGCACGCGCGCCGCCACCGCCTGGCGCAGCGCCAGGCTGCCCGAGTGGTAGAAGGTGCCGTCGCCGATGTTCACGAAGACATGCCGCTCGTCGGTGAAGGACGACTGGCCGACCCAGAACATCCCCTCGCCGCCCATGTGCGTGACCGTGCCCGTGGTCTCCGGGCGGATCCACATCGCCATGCCGTGGCAGCCGATGCCGGGCATCGCCCGGCTGCCCTCGGGCACCACGGTGGACGTGTTGTGCGGACAGCCCGAGCAGAAGTTGGGCATGCGCACCGGGCCCGGTGAGGCCGGCGCCATCTGCACGGCGTCGGTGGACGGAATGCCCGCGAGCAGCGCGATCGAGCGCGCGACGATCTGGGGCGAGAGCTCGCCGGAGATCGGCAGCTGCCCGGGCTCGGGCCGTCCCATGCCGGGCGGCATCGCCTTGCCGACCACGCGCACCTGCGCGCCGCCCCCCAGCTCCTGCAGGATGGCGCGCAGCTGCTCTTCGATGAAGGGACGCTTTTCCTCGATGACCAGCACGGCCTCCAGGCCCTGGACGAACTCGGCGGTGATCTGCGGATCGACCGGCCAGATCAGCCCGAGCTTGAGCAGGCGCAGGCCGGCCGCTTCCGCCCCGGCATCGTCCAGCCCGAGGAGCGCCAGCGCCGCGCGGACGTCGCTCCAGCTCTTGCCGGCCGAGACGATGCCCAGGCGCGGCTGCTTCGGTTGAAGCCGGATCTGGTTCAGGCCATTGGCCCGCGCATAGGTGAGCGCCGCGGGAATGCGGTGCTCGTACAGGCGCGCCTCCATCTCGAGGGGCGGCTCGTTGCGCTTGATGTGCAGGCCTGCAGGCGGGTCGGTGGGCAGCGGCGGCAGGGCGACCTGCAGGCGCGCGGGGCGCACGTCGACGACACTGGTCGTCTCAACGACGTCGGTGACGAGCTTCAGCGATGCCCAGCAGCCGGCGTAGCGGCTCATCGCGATGGCGTGCAGGCCGTAGTCCAGGATCTCCTGCGTGTTGCAGGGATACAGGATAGGCAGCCCGAGGGCCTTGAGCTGCAGGTCGGACTGCGCGGAGCGCGACGAGGACTTGGCGGCGTGGTCGTCGCCGACCAGCGCGATGGCGCCGCCGAGCGGCGCCGTGCCCGCGGTGTTGGCATGCATCAGGGCGTCGCCGCTGCGGTCCACGCCCGGGCTCTTGCCGTACCAGATGCCGAACACGCCGTCGACCTTGGCGCCGGGATACAGCTGGACGAACTGCGTGCCCCACACGGCCGTCGCCGCGAGGTCCTCGTTGACGCCCGGCTGGAACTTGATGTTCTCCGCCTCGAGCCGGTCCTTCAGGCGCAGCAGCTCCATGTCGTAGGTGGCCAGCGGCGAGCCGCGGTAGCCTGAGATGAAGCCCCCGGTGTTGAGGCCGGCGGCCCGGTCGCGCCAGCGCTGCTCCAGCGGCAGCCGCGCCAGGGCCTCCGTGCCCGACAGGAGGGCGCTGTCCGCCTCCTGTCCATAGCGGTCCGGCTGGACCTCCTGCAAGGTCGATGAAATCTTCATGGTGTCTCCTGTGTCTCGTGGGCTACGCCGGCGATGGCGGCCGCCAGCCGCCGGGCCGGCGTCCAATAGCCGTAGGGGTTGCCGCGCTGCGCGGCGTAGTGCGCCAGGCGGCCGGCGATGACGTCCAGCCCGATCTCCCCGGCCATCCACATCGGCCCGCCGCGGTGGTCGGGGAAGCCATAGCCCGCCACCCACACCACGTCGATGTCGCCGGGCCGGTAGGCGATGCCCTCGTCGAGGATCTTCAGGCCCTCGTTGATCAGCGGGTACATCAGGCGCTCGACGATTTCCTCGGGCCCGATGCGCTCGCGCCGCGCGATACCGTGTTCCGCGGCCAGCGCCGCGGCGATCGCGGTCACCTGCGGGTCGGGCAGCGGACTGCGCCCCTCGTAGCGGTAGTAGCCGGCGCCGGTCTTCTGGCCGAAGCGGCCGAGTTCGAACAGCTTGCGCACCAGCGCCCGGTAGCTCGGATCCGGCGGTAGCCCGCCAGCCTTGCCGTACTCGATGACGGTGCGGGCGCCGACATCCACGCCGGCCATGTCGAGCATGCGGCACGGCCCCATGGCCATGCCCAGGGCCTCCACGGCCGCGTCCACCTGCGCCGGCTCGGCGCCCTCCAGGATCAGGAACTCCGCCTCGCGCATGTACACCTCGGCCATGCGGTTGCCAATGAAGCCGTAGCAGACGCCCGAGACCACCGGCACCTTCCCGATCGTGGAGGCCAGCTTCATCACGGTGGCCAGCACGTCCGGCGCGGTGGCCGCGCCGCGCACCACCTCCAGCAGCCGCATCACGTTGGCCGGGCTGAAGAAGTGCATTCCCACCACGTCGGCCGGGCGGCCGGTGGCGCGCGCGAGCGCGTCCACGTCCAGCGTGGAGGTGTTGGTGGCGATGATGGCGCCCGGCTTGACGGCCGCGCCCAGCCTGGCGCAGACCTCGGTCTTGAGGGCGAGGTCCTCGAACACCGCCTCGATGACCAGGTCGCAGTCGCCCAGAGCGGCGTAGTCGAGGGCGCCCTGCAGCAGCGCCATGCGCTGGTCGACCTGCTCGCGCGTGAGCCGCCCCTTGGCGGCGCTGGCCTCGTAGTTCCTGCGCACCAGCCCCAGGCCGCGCTGCAGGGCCTCGTCGGAGACTTCCACGACGACCGTGGGGATACCGGCGTTGGCGAAGTTCATCGCGATACCGCCGCCCATCGTGCCGGCGCCGACGATGCCGACCTTGCGGACGGGGCGCAACGCCGTGTCGCGCGGCAGGCCGGGGATCTTCATCGCCTCGCGCTCGGCGAAGAACAGGTGGCGCAGCGCGCGCGCAGAGGGCGAGGGCACCAGTTGCTCGAACTCGGCCGCCTCGACCGCCGCGCCCTGCGCGAACGGCAGTTCCTGGGCCGCGCGCACGCAGCGCACGGCGGCGGCGAGCTGCGGCCAGCCGGGCTTCTTCGCGGCGGCCGCCTCCGCCCGGTCCAGCGCCTCGGCGGAGGCCGGCGCGGCGGTCAGCGTGCTGGCGCGGCGCAGCGGCGCGCCCGCCGCGAGCACGGCCCGGGCCGCGGCCAGCCCGATGGCGCGCGGCTCGCCCTCGGCGATCGCGTCCACCAGTCCGGCCGAGGCCGCCTGCGCCGCGCCGATCATGCGCCCGCTCGAGATCAGCTCCAGCGCAAGCTCGGCCCCGGCGAGCCGGGGCAGGCGCTGGGTGCCCAGGGAGCCCGGAATGATGCCGATCTTCACCTCGGGAAGGCCCAGGCGCGTCTGGGGCTGCGCCACGCGGTGGTGGCAGGCCATGGCCAGCTCCAGGCCGCCGCCGAGCACCGTGCCGTGCAACGCCACGACCACGGGGCGCGCCTGCGCCTCGAGGCGGGCCAGGAAGGTGTTGAAGCGCGCCGTCGGGAAACCGGGCTGCTCGAGGGCCGTGATGTCGGCGCCGGCCACCCAGGTGCGCCCGCGGCCGTACAGCACGAGCGCGTCCAGGTCGGGGGTCGCCTCGAACTGCTCCAGTGCGGATGCCAGCCCGTCGACGACGGGGATGGACAGGGCGTTGACCGGAGGATTGTGGATCTCGACCAGGCCGATGCGGCCGTCGCGGGAGAAGGTGATGGGAGAGGTCATGGCGGAAGACGTGGAGCGGTCCGGGCGTGGGTGTTGTTCGAGAATCTCGCGTTCGGTACGGAGACGCCACCGGCCCGGGCGGACGGCCCGGTCACCACGCTCCTGCGGGGGCGAACGCCCGGCCCGTTGGCCGCCGGCGTCGCCCGCGGAAGCTGTTTCGTCTCCCCATGTAAATTGAGCACGACTATTTATAATCGTGCTCATTATCCTGCATCTGCGCGCGGACCGGAATAGGCACTAACGCGCAGTCGCCGGTCGCCCGGCGCGCGTCAGGACGCCGGGGCGTAGCTCGATCCCGGCGGCAGCGGCGCCTCGGGGTCCACGAAGATGTCGGGCAGCAGCGCGCTGGCCGGATCGTTGCGGTAGCGATCGAAATCGGTCACGCCCTCCTCGGCCAGCACGTCGTCGTCCAGCACGAAATTCCCGGTGTAGGCGCGCGCGGGCCGGCATAGGATGGCGTGGGCGGCGTCGGCCATGATCTGCGGGTTGCGCGACTGCCGCAGCATCGCGTCGCCGCCGAGCGCGAACTCCACCGCCGACGTGGCCACGGTCGTGCGCGGCCACAGCGCGTTGCAGGCGATGCAGGCCTCGCGCAGTTCCTCGGCCAGCCCGAACATCACCATCGACATGCCGTACTTGGACATCGTGTAGGGCAGGTGCTGCGCGAACCAGTCGGCGCGCAGGGTCAAGGGCGGCGACAGCGCGAGGATGTGGGGGTTGCTGCTCTGGCGCAGGTAGGGGATGCAGGCCCGCGAGGTCACGAAGGTGCCGCGCATGTTGATCTGCTGGATCAGGTCGAAGCGCTTGAGGTCGATGTCCTCGGACTTGGCCAGGTTGATCGCCGACGCGTTGTTGATGCAGGCGTCGATGCCGCCGAAGTGCTCGGCCGCCTGCGCCACGGCCGCCTTGACCCGCTCCTCGTCGCGCACGTCCAGCACGAGCGCCAGGGCCTTGCCCCCGGCCTGCTCGACCGCTTCGGCGGCCGTGTAGATGGTGCCCGGCAGCTTGGGGTGCGGCTCGGTGGTCTTGGCCGCGATGACCACGTTGGCGCCGTCGCGCGCGGCCCGCAGCGCGATCTCCAGGCCGATGCCCCGGCTCGCGCCGGTGATGAAGAGGGTCTTGCCCGCCAGGGAGTTCTTGATTCCGTTCATGCCACCACCTCGAAAAGTCCGGCCGCGCCCATGCCGCCGCCCACACACATCGTCACCACCACATAGCGCGCGCCGCGCCTGCGCCCCTCGATCAGCGCGTGGCCCACGAGCCGCGCGCCGCTCATCCCGTAGGGATGCCCCACGGAGATACCGCCCCCGTTGACGTTGAAGCGCTCCGGGTCGATGCCCAGCCGGTCGCGGCAGTACAGCGCCTGGCAGGCGAAGGCCTCGTTCAGCTCCCACAGGCCGATGTCGTCGACGGTGAGGCCGTGCTGGCGCAGCAGCTTGGGCACCGCCAGCACGGGCCCGATGCCCATCTCCTCCGGCGCCACGCCGGCCACCGCGATGCCCCGGTAGATGCCCAGGGGCTTCAGGCCGCGCTGCGCCGCGAGCGCATCGTCCATCAGCACGCAGGCGGCGGCGCCATCGGAGAGCTGGCTGGCATTGCCCGCCGTGACGCTGCCGCCCTCGATCACGGGCTTGAGCGCGGCCAGGCTCTCGAGCGTGGTCTCCGGGCGGTTGCCCTCGTCCTGGGCCAGGGTCACGTCGCGGTGGCTGACGGCCTGGGTCTCCTTGTCGACCACGGCCATGCGCGACGGCAGGGGCACGATCTCGGCGTCGAAGCGTCCAGCCTGCTGGGCCGCCGCCGTGCGCTGCTGCGATTGCAGCGCGTACAGGTCCTGCGCCTCGCGGCCGATCCCGTACTTCCTGGCGACGAACTCCGCCGTCTGCAGCATGGGCATGTAGGCGTGCGGCACCTTGGCCTGGACGGCGGGGTCCGCCTCCGCCGAGGCCCAGTCGAAGTAGCCCTTCTGCACCGCGGAGATGTTTTCCTGGCCGCCCGCGACCACGACCCGCATGCCGTCCACGATGATCTGCTTGGCGGCCGTCGCCACCGCCATGAGCCCGGAAGCGCACTGGCGGTCCAGGGTCTGGCCGCTCACCGCCACGCCCAGCCCGGCCGCGAGCGCGGCGTTGCGCGCCAGGTTCATGCCGGCCGTGCCGGCGCCCAGCACCGTGCCCACGACGACGTCGTCGACCTCGTCCGGGCCGGCGCCGGCGCGCGCGACGGCGTGCCCGATGGCATGGCCCAGCAGCGTGGGCGACTTGATGGCATTGAATGCCCCTTTGTAGGCGCGCCCGATGGGGGTGCGCGCGACGGAAACGATGACGGCCTGGCTCATAAGGTCCTGCGGTGGAGATGGAAAGGGAATGCGTCGCGGCTTCAGATGAACCACGCGTCGCGCATGTCGTAGGCGCAGCGGTCGGCACGCGCGAGCAACGCCCACTGGGCGTGCGTCTGCGGCAGCTCCCACTGGAAGAAGTAGCGCATGGCCTGCAGCTTGCCGCGGTAGTGGTCGGCGGCCTCCCCGCTGGCGGCCGGCAGCGCGCGCGCCGCCGCCCGCCCCTGCAGCAGCCAGATCCAGGCCAGCGTCACGCGCCCGAACGCGTCGAGGTACAGCGTGGCGTTGGCCAGGCCGAGGTCGGGCTCGCTGCGCTGCAGCGCGGCGAGCCCCGCGCTGACCTCCACCAGGCGGTCCAGCGCCGCGCACAGGGCCGCCGCCTCGTCGCCCAGGCCCGCCTCGGAGGCGCGCCCGGCGTCCTGGCGCACGGTGTCGACGAACAGGCGCAGCCCCGCGCCCTGCTCCGCCAGCACCTTGCGGCCGAGCAGATCGATGCCGTGGATGGCCTCGGTCCCCTCGTGGATCATGTTCAGGCGCTGGTCGCGGTACAGCTGCTCCAGCGGGTAGTCGCGCGTGTAGCCCGCGCCGCCGAGCACCTGAATGGCCAGGTCGTTGGCCGCCGCGCCGTAGCGCGCAGGCCAGGACTTCACGACCGGCGTGAGGACGTCGAGCAGCCGGCCGGCCGCTGCGCGCGCCGGCGGCTCCGGATGGGTGTGCTGGTCCTCGAACAGGCTGCAGGCGTACAGGCACAGGGCCAGGCTGCCCTCGGCGTAGGCCTTCTGCACCAGCAGCATCCGGCGCACGTCGGAGTGCTCGACCAGCTTGACCTGCGGCGACAGCGGATCCTTGTTCGACGGCAGGCGGCCCTGCGGCCGCTCGCGCGCGTAGGCCAGCGACTCGCTGAAGCCGCGCCAGGCGATGCTGGCGGACATGACGCCGACGCCGATGCGCGCCTCGTTCATCAGCTGGAACATGTGGGCCAGGCCCTGGTGCTCGCGGCCGACCAGCCAGCCCACCGCGCCGCCCTTCTCCCCGAAGGACAGCACGGTGGAGGTGGTGTTGCGCCAGCCCATCTTGTGCAGCAGCCCGGCCAGCGCCACGTCGTTCGGCGTGTCCGCCGCCCCGTGCTCGCCGGGCAGGATCTTGGGCACCAGGAACAGCGAGATGCCCTTGACGCCGGGCGGCGCGCCCTGGATGCGCGCGAGCACCATGTGCACGATGTTCTCGGTGAGGTCCTGCTCGCCGCCGGAGATGAACATCTTCTGGCCGAAAACGCGGTAGCTCCCATCGGCCTGGGGCACGGCGTAGGTCTTGATGTCGCCCAGGGCGGAACCCTGCGACGGCTCGGTCAATGCCATCGTGCCGGCGAAGCGGCCGTCGCCCAGCGGCGCGAGGTAGCGGGCCCGGAGCTGTGGGCTGCCGAAGGTGCGCAGCAGATTGGCCGCGCCGATCGTCAGCATCGCATAGGCCGCCGTGCCGACGTTGGCCGCGTAGAAGGCGCTCATCGCCGCGCGCAGCACGACCTCCGGCAGCTGCAGCCCGCCCTCGGCCTGCTCCCAGTGCGCACTGAGGAACCCGGCATCCGCGATGGCCTGCCACGCCGCGCGGGTCGGCGCGACGAGGCGGGCCCGGCCATTCTCGAACTGTGGCTCGTTCTCGTCGCCCTCGCGCAGATGCGGCGCCAGCAAATCCTCGGCCAGCTGGCGCGCCGTCTCCAGCGTGGCGTCGAAGACCTCGCGCGAGTGCTCGGCATAGCGCTCGCGCCGCAGCAGGCCCGCGGTGTCCAGGACTTCGTAAAGCAGGAAGGCGAGCTCGCGCTCGCTGATGGTGGCAGTGGCCATGTGGGGTTGTCTCGCTCGAAATAAACACCGAGCGCTCGCTCGGTTTTTGAGGGAGTTTACAATCATTCCCGACCGGCGGTCAATTCGGGCAACCTGCCCCGCCCCCCACCCGACCGCGTCCACGCCTTCCCGCCATGCCCCTGTCCCTCGGTCTCGAGCCCCGATTCACCTTCGCACAGTTCAAGCGGATCAACCCCATCCCGCCCGACACGCTGTGGGAGCTGGTGTACGCGCGCAACGCGCACGCCATCACGGTCAAGCGCGTGCCGGTGGCGCTGGCCAATCTGCGGGCCATCTTCGAGGCCTCCTTCCAGCTGGCCAACCAGGTGGGCTTCGGCGCGATGACGCTGCGGGACCTGTCCAAGGCCACCGGCCTGTCCATGGGCGGGCTCTACGGCTACCTGCAGAGCAAGGACGCCCTGGCCGCCATGGTCGAGGACCTGATCCGGCACATCGGCGGCGAGATCCCTCGCTGGTTCGACGAGGCGTCTCTGGCGCCGCTGGTGCGTCTGGACAGCAGCCTGCGGGCGCACGTCTTCATGTCCGAGCTGCTGCAGCCGTGGTTCTATTTCGTGTACATGGAGTCGCGCGTGCTCGAGGCTGATCAGCGCAAGGTGGCCAGGGCCGCCGAGGTGGATTTCCAGGCCGCCATGGCGCGGCAGATCCGGCAGGTGCGCGAGATGGGCGACCGGGAAGCCTTCCTGCTGGCGGCGCACCTGCAGAGCGTCATCCAGGACTGGTACGTCAAGCGCTGGAAGTACCGGGCCGAGAAGATCAGCGTGGATGAGTTCGCGAACAGCCTGAGCGCGATGGTCGCCGCGCAGCTGCGGGTCGAATAGCGTCGGCGCTCCCGCGCCGATCCCTCCTGCGCACGCGCCCAGTGGCCGGGCTGCAGGCGGCAGCGGCACCGGGCCGCCCCGCGAGCAGCCCGCTCAGATCTTGTCCAGGCGGACCGTGCGGTCGGCGAGGACCTCCGGCGGCGGGCAGGTCCCCTGCTTGAGCCAGCGCTTGGCCACCTTGATGTCGCGCGGCACGTTCACCGACAGCACGCTGCGCAGCCTGCCCTCAGAGATCTGGAACACGGAGAACGCCCCCTCCTCGGCGGAGCCGCGCAGGGTGCCCTCGAGCTCGTTCGACGGCACGCCGAGCACCTGCAGGTTCAGGTCGTACTGATCCGACCAGAACCACGGAATCTCGTCGTACGCCACCTCGCCGCCGGCAATGGCCTTGCCCACGGCGATGGCCTGATTCTGGGCATTGGCCCACGACTCGCATCGCAGACGGCCGCCCGCCCAGGTGTTCGGCTGGTTGGCCACGTCGCCCGCGGCATAGATGTCTGGGTCGGAGGTGCGGCCGGCCTGGTCCACGACGATGCCGTCCCGGACCTCGAGCCCGCAGGCCTCGGCCAGCCCGGTGTCGAGCGCAAGCCCGATCCCGACCACCACCGCGTCGAACTCCTGCGGCCCGCCAGGCAGTTCCACGGCCAGCGCGCGCTGGCGGCCCGCTTCGATCGACGCGACCGTCGTCGCCAGCCGGACGTCGACGCCTTCCCGGCGGTGCCTGTCGAGCAGGAACGCCGAGAACCGGGGCGGCAGCGACCGCGCGCACAGGCGCGGCCCCGCCTCCAGCACCATGACCTCGACCTGTTTCTTCCTCGCCGTCGCGGCGATCTCCAGCCCGATCCACCCGCCGCCCACGATCAGCAGCCGGTTGCCCGGCACCAGCTTCCTGGCGATGGCCTGGCAATCCTCGATCGTGCGCAGCGCATGGACGCCGGGCAGGTCGGCGCCGGGACACGACAGCGCCCGAGGTCGCCCTCCGGTGGCCAGCACGAGCTTGTCGTAGCGGACCGCAGAGCCATCCGCGCAGCTGACCTGGTGGCCGGTGCGATCGATGCCGACGGCCTCGACGCCGGGCCGGAAGTCCACGCGCAGCGCGTCGCACTGCTGCGGGCCGAGCAGCACCGGCGGGTGCTCTTCCGCCCCGCTGAGCACCGCCTTCGACAAGGGGGGCCGCTCGTAGGGCGCGTGCGGCTCGCGCCCCAGGAGCGTGATGCCCCCTTCATGTCCCGCTTCGCGCAGCGACCGGGCGACCCAGGCGCCGGCCTGGCCGGCTCCAATGATGACGACATCCATGGGTGCTCCCTGCCGTCGTTCAGTGCGCGGGCCGCAGGAAGATGACTCCCTGCTCGACCTTGACCGGATGGCAGCGCAGCGGATCCGTGCACGGCGCGCCCACCGCCCGGCCGCTTCGGATGTCGAAGGTGCCCTCGTGCAGGGGGCACTCGATGAGGCAGGAATCGACCACCATGCCCAGCGAAAGGTCCGCGTCGCCGTGGGTGCAGGTGCCGTCCGTGGCGAAGATCTCGCCGCCGAGGTTGTAGAGGCACACCCGCCTGCCGTCGATCTCGACCGGGTGCGTGTCGTCTTCGTCGATGTCGGCCACGTTGCCGACCCTGATCCATTCACCGTCCATGGTGTCTCCCGGATTGTTGTCTTGCCGCACCCGCTGCCCTACGCCTGCGACGTCATCACGTCGATGTAGTGGTTCTCCATGTGATACAGCGCCTCCTCGAGCGGCGACATCGGGCCGGGCTGGAAGAACTTCGACCCCGCGGTGTTCTGCATGCCCTCCACCATCACGGCGTCCTCGGCGATGATCTGGCGCACGAAACCCACGTACTTCTCCATCTCCTCGTCATAGTTCGGGATCGAGAAGGCGCCTTCAGGGAACAGCAGATAGCAGATGACCTTGGTCTCCGTGGGAGAGATGGGCCAGATGTGCCACATGCGCACGCTGTCGGCACGCATCGACAGGTTCAGGTTCGGATAGATGCCCGCCTTGCAGGCGATCCCGCTGGGCTTGTCCTGCGCCCAGGGCAGCGTCGGGAAGACCTGCTCGCCGGACTTCGAGTGCGGCCTGGCTTCGTACTGGGTGTGCCAGCCGCCGTTCTCGACCAGGTTGAAGCGGACCTGCTCGCCCTTCACGAAGCCGCCGAAGGTCCCCTTGTGGATGACGCCGACGTGGTAGATGTCGATCAGGTTCTCGACCAGGAACTTCCAGTTGCACTTGACGTCGATCTCGACCTTCTGGGCGAGCTTGCAATGGTCGGTCTGGAACCACCACAGCGGCTGCTCGAAGGGAGCGATGTAGTCGTCGAAAGACATCGGCTCGTCGCTGAAGTTCACGAAGATCCAGCCGCGCCAGACCTTGACGTGAAGCTGGCGCAGGCTGCAGTTCTTCAGCTCGACCTCCGAGGCCTTCATGCCCGGCGCGACGACGAGCTTGCCGCTCACGTCGTAGAGCCAAGCGTGGTACGGGCAGCTGAATTCCTTGGCGTTGCCGCGGCCGACGGCGATCTCCACGCCGCGGTGCAGGCACTGGTTCATGTAGGCGACGACCTGGTCGGGCGCGGGACGGGACACCACGATCGACTCCTTCATCACCTGGAAGGTGTAGTAGTCGCCGACATCGGGAATCTCCTCGACGCGTCCCACGGAGAGCCAGTACTTCATGAAGATCTGCTCCTTCTCCATGGCGTAGATCTCGGGCGAGCTGTACACCTCGCCCGGCAGGTGCCGGGCGCTGAGCAGTTTCTTGCGGGTCTCCTTGAACTTGGGGCGCAGGTCCAGGAGTTGGTGTTCGGCTACTTGCATCGTGGTCGTCCTTTCAAAAGATTCGTTGAGTAAACGTAACGAATACTAGGCAATACATTGATCTATGTATAGATCGATGTGAGAATCGATATAAATAGCCGTAGGAACCCTATGCCAGCCAAGAACAGCTCCGAGAACGCACGCCAGCGCCGCCAGATCAATGACGTCGAATACGTCGGGAGCGCGGAAGCGATGTCGATCCTCGGCGTGCGCCGCGAGACGCTGTACACCTACGTGAGCCGCGGCCTCATCAAGACCAAGCAGCGCCCGGGCGTGAAGGCCAAGCTTTACCGCAAGGCCGACGTCGAGAAGCTCAGGAGCCGGGCCGTCGCCCGCTCGGGCGGGCCGCAGGTCTCCCAGTCGCTGCGCTACGGCGAGCCGATCGCGCAGACGTGGATCAGCGAGCTCACCGCCCAGGGCCCACGCTACCGGGGGGTGCTCGCGCGCGACCTGGTGCGTGACGGACGGTCGTTCGAGTTCGCGAGCGAGCTCATCTGGACGGGGCTGCCGCGCACCCGCGATGTCCCGTGGCCGGCCCCGCAGGACACCCGGCAGCCTGAGTCGCTGGTCCGCATGGCGCTGCAATCGGCCGAGCACGTCACGCCGCTCAAGCTCCTGGCGATGCTGACGACCTCGCTGTCCGCGTTCGAGCGGGCCGAGGACGACGTGGAGGCGGCCGGTTTCGCGGCCTGCCGCCGCCTGCTGCAGTGGCTGGCGGGCACGGCTGGCGTCTTCGGCCCCGAGCCGCGCTTCTCCCCGCCCCGCGACGGCGAGTTCGTGGCGCAGTGCGTCGCCCGCGGGCTGGGCCTGGGCGATCGGCCCGATGCCGTGCGGGCCATCGACGCCGCGCTCGTGATGTCCGCCGAACACGAGCTGTCGGCACCGACCTTCGCGGCGCGGATCTGCGCCTCGACGGGCGCGGACCTGCACGCCTGCGTCGCCACGGCGATGCTGACCCAGTCCGGGCCGATGCAGGTCGGGGGCGCCGTGGAGGTCGAGGCGCTCATCGACGCCCTGCCCTGCGGCCTGGCGCCCGAAGACGCCCTGCCGCTGGCGGCGGCCTCGGGTTTCAAGGGCAATGAGCTGCCGTGCTTCGGCCATCCCCTCTACGATGGGGAGGACCCGCGCTCGGCCGTGCTGCTCGAGCTCGTAGACGACCTCAGCGCGCACGGACCGGATCTGCCGAAGGTGCAGGCGCTGGTGACCGGCGCGCGGCAGGCGGGACAGCACCCGAACGTCTTCGCCGCCCTCGTGATCCTGTGCAAGGCGATGGGTCTGCCCAATGGCAGCGGCGCGATGCTGCATACCCTGGCGCGCACCAGCGGGTGGATCGCCCACGCGATGGAGCAGCGCCTGACGGGCGCCATGCTGCGGCCGCGCGCGAAGTACATGGGCCAGCACCTTCCGCGGTAAGGCAGCCCTCGGCCGCGGCGGGCGTGGGCGAGGAGGTTCCCTCCGGTCAGTCCCGCATCACGAGCGCTGCGGTGGCCCTGCGCACCAGAGGCAGCGCGAAGAGCAGCGTCGGGAAGGCGATGATCCATGACAGTGCCCACGCGCTGAGCCAGATGTAGAGAAAGCCGGGCGCCAGGCCGATGCTGCGCAGGGTCGACACGGCCGACACCACGAAGGTCATCAGGATCGAGAGCAGCAGCGGCATCACCAGCGTCGCGTAGGCGGCTGGCAGCTTGGCGAAGCCGAACACCGTGCGGGCCTGCGCCGCCGAAGGAGGACACTCGTTTTTCATGGGTAGGCCCGTGGTGTGTGGCCTGCACTGCCCTCGGGACTGCGGATGGCGCAGTCCGGACTGCCGTAGCGCCGGACGTTCCAGCACACGGCCATGGAACGCCCGCCCGTCATCCTGGCGTGGTTGCGGCGCAGCGGCGAAGCGCCGCATGCCGCGCGCCGGTCGCGGCTGCCGATGGCGGAGGTGTCCGCGCGGGAGGGAAGCCGCCGCGCGCTCAGGAAATGCACCGCTCCTGCTGCTTGCCGGTCCTGCGCGAAGGACTTGTCTGTACTGCGCCGCATCTGACCCTGGGCATCGGGTTGGTCCTTCGTCTGCATGGATCCTCCTTCATCGGGTTGTTTCGTTGCGCTGCCCAGCAATGGCAGCGCTATTGTTAGTTGCCAAACCAAAGTTACCCGGCGAGGGTGGAGGTGTCAACACGCAAAGCGAGCTGTCGCGGAGGCCGAAGAAAGAATACGCGGGTCCTCTGATGAAGGTCAAAGCGCGGTGCCGGAGGGACGCCTGCCCAGCGATCGCGGTTCGCGATGGGTGGGCATCCGCAATACGACGGCTCGCCGTCGAGCCAGCCTCAAGCCACGGGGAGAGCCCCGGTTCGCCGCCGGCATCGTTCGAGCGGGGTCGGCCGCATCCGGGCACTGGCTCCGCCGCACCCGAAGCCTGCCCGTCGGGCCTAGTCGAACGCGAGCTTGGCGAGCGTGCCACGCAGCCATTGGTTGGCCGGATCCTTGTGCGCCCTCCGGTGCCAGAACTGGCGCACGTCCGCCGCGGGAATGCTCAGCGGCACCGGCAGGATCTGCACGCCACGGGCGTTACGCGCCGCGTTGCGGGGCACGGTGACGACCAGGTTGGAGCGCTCGACGACATCCGCCGCGACGTGGTAGTGGGTCACGCGCAGGATGACGTCGCGCTTGGCGCGCATCTTCGAGAGCGCGCGCTCCACCAGGTCGTCCGCATTGCCCGTGGCCACGGCGACGTGCTGGGCCGTCAGGAACGCCTGCAGCGGGAAGCCGGGGCCGATGAACGGATGCCGCTTGCGCGCCAGGCAGCAGTAGGGATCGCCGAACAGGCGCTGCTGGTAGAAGCCCGACTTCAGAAAGGCGAGGTTGCCGATCGCGAGATCCGCCTCGCCGCTCTGCAGCAGTTGCTGGTACTGGTCGTTGGGCCGCCGCAGCGCCTCGATGCGCACGTGCGGCGCCTCCCGCAGCACCGCCGAGATCAGCCGCGGCAGAACGATGCCCTCCCCCGCGTCGGACAGGAGGATCTTGAACGTGCGCTCCGACGCCTTCGGCTCGAAGCCGTTCGGTCTTTCCAACGACTGCTGAAGGATCGCCAACGCCTGGCGGACCGGGCCGATGAGTTCGTCGGCCAGGGCCGTCGGCTCCATCCCGCCGGTGGTCCGCACGAACAGCGCATCGGAGCAGGCCTTGCGCAGCCGCAGCAGCGCGTTGCTCATTGCGGGCTGCGACAGGCCCGCGACGCTCGCCGCCCGCGACACATTGCGCTCGGCATAGATGGCGTCGAAGACCCGCAGCAGGTTCAGGTCGAACGTTTTGATATTCATATCCTGAATTCTATTTCTCTCCAATATCGATTAGACAATGATGAGCGTGCCGGTGATCATTTCCCCAACCAAACGAGAAAGGATGAGACCCCATGGGGACAGAGATCAAGACGCCCGTGCTGATCGTGGGCGGAGGGCCCATCGGCCTGTCGATGGCCATCGAGCTGGGATGGAGGGGGATCGAGTCGATCCTCGTGGATGAGGGCGACGGCACGATCGAGCACCCGCGCACCGGCCTGATCGCGGTGCGCACGATGGAGCTGTTCCGACGCTGGGGGCTGGCGCAGCGCGTGCGCGACTGCGGATTCCCGGACGACTACGACCTCTCGATGGTCTTCTGCACGTCGCTCAACGGGCTGCTGCTCGATCGGGAGAGCTACCCGAGCATGCGCGACGCGCCCACGCCGCCCGAGACGCCCGAGAAGAAGCAGCGCTGCCCGCAGCTGTGGCTGCAGCCCATCCTGACCGACGCCGCCCGCGCCGAACCCAGGGCCAGGCTGCTGTTCAAGCACCGCTTCGTCTCGCTTCAGCAGGACGGCGAGGGCGTCACGGCGACCGTCACCGACCTGAACACGGGCGAGCCTGTCACCATCCGCGCGGACTACCTGCTCGGCTGCGATGGCGCTACCAGCCAGGTCCGCGAGCAGGTCGGCATCAGGATGGAGGGCCGGCTGCTCAGCTACTCGGTGAACGTCCTGATCCACGCGCCGGGACTGGTGCACGAGCACAAGATGGGGCCGGCCGAGCGCTACCTCTTCGTCGGCCCGGAGGGAACGTGGGGCAATCTGACCGTCGTCGACGGGAACGAGATCTGGCGCCTGACGGTGCTCGGATCGGAAGAGAAGATGGACCTCGCGAACTTCGACCCCGCCGCCTGGGTCCGGCGCGCGCTCGGTCGCGACGACGTGGAGTTCGTGGTCGATTCGGCCATCCCCTGGCGGCGCAGCGAGATGCTCGCCGATCGCTACTTCGAGGGCCGCGTCGCGCTCGTGGGCGATTCCGCCCACACCATGTCTCCGACCGGTGGCATGGGCATGAACACCGGGGCGCAGGAGGTGCTGGACATCGGCTGGAAGCTCGAGGGCCTCCTCAACGGCTGGGGCGGCCCGGCCCTGCTGCGCAGCTACGAGACCGAGCGCCGGCCCGTCGCGCAGCGCAACATCGGCTTCTCCACGCAGAACTTCAGGGCCTGGCAGGACACGCCCAGCCCGGCGGCGGTGTGCGACCTGAGCGCCGAAGGCGAGCAGGTGCGCCGGGACCTCGGCCGGCGCCTGCGCGAGTCGACGCGCGTGGAGTGGGAGTCGCTGGGCCTGCAGATCGGCCACCGCTACGAGGGCTCGCCGATCTGCGTTTCCGACGGCACGCCCCCGACCCCGGACGAGTACTCGACGTACATCCCCACGACGCGGCCCGGCGCGCGCGCGCCCCACGTCTGGCTCAGCGACGGCCGCTCGACGCTCGACCTGTTCGGCCGCACCTTCGTGCTCCTGTGCTTCGACGGCGGCCTGCGGGGCGAGGCGGACACGCTCGCGCAGGCCTTTGCCGCCAGGGGAGTTCCGTTCCGCCTCGAATCCATCGAGCAGGCCGACGTGGCGAGAGCCTACGAACGCCCGCTGGTCCTGGTGCGTCCCGACGGGCATGTCGCATGGCGCGGCTCGCACGTGGAGCACGCCGGCCAGGTGGTCGACACGGTCCGCGGCGCCGCTTAGCCGCAAGCCCCTTCCACGAAACAAAAAGGAGACAACCCCATGAAGACTGAACTGCCCGGCCGCGCGATCAAGGCGATGGCCGCCGCCCTTCTCGGCTCGTGCATCGCACTGTGCGCACATGCCAACGGCTATCCCAGCAGGCCGGTCACGCTGGTCGTGCCCTTCACGCCCGGCGGCAGCAACGACGCCCTGGCGCGCACGGTGGGCCAGAAGCTCGGCGAGTACTGGAAGCAGCCCGTCATCGTCGACAACCGCCCGGGCGCGGGCGGCAACGTTGGCACCAAGCAGGCGGCCAAGGCGGCTCCCGACGGCCACACCCTGCTCGTCGTGGCCAACAATTTCGTCACCAACCCCTTCCTCTATCCGGACGGCCGCGCGGGCTACGATCCCGTGAAGGAATTCGTTCCCGTCACGCAGCTGGGCCGCGTGCCCTTCGTCCTGGTCGTCCACCCCGGCCTCGCCGCCAAGTCGACCCAGGAGCTGATCGCCCTGGCCAAGGCCCAGCCCGGCAAGCTGTCCTATGGGTCCGCCGGCGTCGGCACGCCGCACCACCTGACCGGAGAGCTCTTCAAGAGCCTGGCCGGCATCGACATGGTGCACGTGCCCTACCGCGGCGCGCAGCCCGTGGTCACGGACCTGATCGGCGGACAGATCCAGGTGCTCTTCGGCGTCGCGAACTCGGTGCTCCCGCACATCAAGACCGGCGCCCTGCGCCCGCTCGCGGTGGCCGGCGAGCAGCCCCTGCCCTACCTGCCAAACGTCCCGACCGTCGCCAGCGCGGGCGGCCCCTTCAAGGCCTTCCGCAGCGAGGTCTGGATCGGCCTGGTCGCGCCGGCGGGCACGCCGCCCGACGTGGTGGCCAAGATCGAGGAGGCGGCGGGCCGGGCACTGCGGGATCCGGCGGTCAAGGCGGCGCTGGAAGCCCAGGGCCTGGAGCCCGCCCCATCGACGCCGGCCGCGCTCCAGGCACTCATGCAGGAAGACATGGCGCGCTGGTCCAAGGTCATCAAGGACACCGGCGCACGCGCCGAGTGAGGCGCAGCGGCGAGGCCGGCGGCTGATCGCCGCCGCCGGCGCCGCCGCGCCGCCCTCTAACACCCGATTGCAGCTGGCTGACGGCGCGGAGCACCCGCCCGCCGGGCAGCGCATCGCCCGCAGCGTGGCCCGTCAGGCCCCATCCCATCACAACGAGGAGACAACCATGAAGCATTCCCTTTCCGCGGCGGCCGCAGGCCTGCTCGCGCTCGGGCTCGCACCCGCGCATGCGCAAGGAGGCGCGCCGGCGTCCGGCGTCACGATCTACGGCGTGGCCGACGCCGGGGTCGAATGGTCTAACAGGCCGTTGAAAAAGTGCTTTTCGAACGCATCAGGGACGCTGAGTGCGAAGACACGAGCTGCCCAGACGCGTCTGCGCAGCGATTGCAACGGCCCATCTGGCCGGTTTGCAGGCCCTCCCGCCCATTTCGGGCGCACGTATCCCTGGGCTCACGCATGATGCGCGTCCCACCAGCCGCCGATGCTGCCCATTCGCACAAGGTTGTAGGTGGCAAAGCACAGCAGCGCCTGGCCCGTGAGCTTGGCCTGACCGATCAGCTTGGTCTTTGCCAGACCACCGACGGTCTTGATCCAGCCAAAGGCCTCTTCGATGCGCTTGCGCACCTTCAGGCTGGTCTTGTAGCCCTCGTGCCGTGTCACTCGCGCATCCACCGCCGAGTGTTTGTCCTTGGCCGCCACGTGGGGCGTGACTTTGAGCTTTCTGCAGCCTTTGATGAAGGCCTTGCTGTCGTAGCCCTTGTCGGCACCGACCGTGGCCCGTTTGTTCCTGTTGCCCCGACGCTCCAACATGGCCAGCGCCGCCTCGCGCTCGGCCGTGCCGCTGGCGTGGGTGATCTCGACATCCACGATCAGCCCGTTGCGGTTCTCCATGAGGATGTGCCCCATGTGGCACAGGCGGGATTTGTCGCCCTGGCTCTTCTTGAACAGCCGGGCATCGGCGTCCGTGGTGCTCTCGTGGGTGTCGTTGCAGCGCTCCTGCCCCTTGAAGTCCACCTCGGGGTTGCGCCCAGGCGGCGTGCCGCTGTCGTCGTCTTTGCGCTTGAAGCTCTTGTGCGAGGCCCAGGCGTCAATGAGCGTGCCGTCCACGCTGAAGTGCTCGTCGCTGGCGAGCTTGCCCCACTGGGCACTGAGCTTGACGCGCTCGAAGAAGGCGCGGGCGAGGTCTTCGTTGAACAGACGTTCGCGGTTGGCGCTGAAAGTGGAGTGGTCCCAGACCTTGTCTTCGATGTTCAGGCCCACGAACCAGCGGTACAGCAGGTTGTAGTTGATCGCTTCGACCAACTGGCGCTCGCTGCGGATGGAGAACAGGATCTGCAGCAGCAAGGCCTTGAGCAGCATCTCCGGTGGC
>NZ_MTBE01000022.1:0-73319 GCF_002916785.1 Diaphorobacter sp. LR2014-1
CTAGCCGTTCTCGGAAAGAGTTGCTAAGGTAGCCCTGATTGGCCCACAATGCGCCCCAGTCAACGACTGGGGCGCTTCTTTGTCTGAGGTGAAATCGCTTCCAGGAGCGGTTTCGTCCGGCGAATGGCCTTGGCGGTTCCCTCCGACCGCCGCCGGCATCCAGGTCAACCACTGCCGGAACCCTAAGTGCGCCAACTTTGGCGTACCGCCCCACAACGAGTCCAAGCGTGGGGCCGCCGCCCGAAAGCCGGGTGGATACGCACCCGGAGACTACCGCGTTGTCGCCAGCGGTAAGGGTCAACCAAATCTGTTTTGCCACCTTTGCAGGGAAAGCTTTCCCATGCAGAGCAATCTGGCCATCGCGGAAGAGTTATTGCGAATCGGCAGATACCTGGAGCCCCAGCTTCCAACGTGTCCCAACGAGGACTGCGAGCTATTCCGCAAAGCCGAACCTGAACATAGTGGGCGGCACACAAGATTCGGAACTAACGCACACGGCACGCCGCGATTCAAGTGCGGAGCCTGTCGAAAGATATTCGTCTTTGGCGGTCGCTCGACAAAGCGCCAACAGAAAACCCATCCGAACATTGGCATATTCGAGCATCTGATGAATTCGATGCCCTTGCGGCGAATCATCAAGGTGCTGGGAATTTCGCCTGCTATTCTCTACGACCGAATCGACTTTATCCACGAGCAATGCCAGATTTTTGCTGGCGAGCGAGAGCGCGGGCTTCTTGACCGGGAGGACCTCGGCAAGAGGTATATCTCGACCGACCGACAAAAGCTCATTGTCAACTGGTCGGACCGGAAGAGCAGAAAGAACACTGTCCTCCTTTCCATCGCGAGCGCCGACCAAATAACAGGCTACCTGTACGCGGCGAACGTCAACTTCGATGGCGAGATGGATAGTGAGAAGGTCAAGGAGGAGATGACCAAATTCGGCGACCAGCGATTGGCAAAACCCTTTCGACGGTTTGCTCGGGTTTGGTTACCCCAAGACTGGGATGACGCTGCGGTACGGGCTGCCGCGAGCCGTAAGGGCACCCGACGGGCCAGCGAGGAGCCAACTGAGCTGCCTGGGGAGCTGCTCGCGGCTGTCAAGGACACCTATGACGCGGCTCAGGAGCGCGAGGACATCGAGAGCGGCGACGACCCCTCGACGGCGACCAGGGCGCCGGCCAAGGGCATGCTCTTGCACGAGCAGACCGTCATGGCGGCACATATTCAGTTCGTGACGAGATTGCTGCAGAAGGCAGAGAAACTAAGATTCTTCGTTGACCAAGAATCTGGTATTCGGGCTGCAATCTTGGTGAGCGTTCCGGAGCGCGTTCTAAATAGGACCGCAGACGCATTCTACGTAAAGGTCCTCAAGGAATTCACGGTTGACCAGAAGAAGGGGATTGTTGGCGCTGCCAAGCGGCGACTCCGGAAGGTAATGAGTGACGCCGGAGTTGACGAGGAAGAGGCCAGCTTAATCCTGGCCCTGGAAGAGTTAAGCAGCCCAACACTTATTGGCAAGTGGGGCGACCCTTGGTTTCGACATCCAATCGCGGACATGCGAGAGCCACAAAAGGGAGTTTCGTGGCTCACTGATATTGACGAACCCGAGACTGACCCGGAAAAGCGGAGTGACCAGCTTCGTCATTTTGCCCGGCTGCACCTGAAGGCGTCATTGACGGCTGTTGATAGATTCTTCATGCAAGTTCGACGGGCGCTCACGGTAGCCGAACGAGGGGTTATCAGCGCGAGCGCCGACAGAAGACTTTGGTTTGGTAAGAATGCCTATAACCCAGCGGTTCTGGTGAAACTGGTAGAAATCTTTCGAACCTACTTCAATTATTGCGAGGTCGGCGAAGACGGGAAGACTCCCGCCATGCGGCTCGGATTGGCGAAGGGACCAATTACGGCGGAGGACATCATCTATTACCAACCGCCTTTGCCACCGCGCCGGAGGGCACCGCCCAAACCTGCAGAGCCCAAGCCGCTGCCGCCAGGCGTCTGGCCGGCTGAACTGTTCGACGTCCGAAAAGAAGAACCCCTCCTCACCTTGCGGCGGGAGGGGTCTGAAACGAACCGAGCTGCTGGCTTAGCAACTCCTAGCGAGAACGGCTAGACCGAAGTGGGCCATTTTCTCTGACTATCAGAATTTGGTTGCGCGAGAAGGATTTGAACCTCCGACCTTTGGGTTATGAGCCCAACGAGCTACCAGACTGCTCCATCGCGCGGTAGACTGAAATTATAACCTAGATTTAAGCTTCCGTGGAAGAAACTTCAGGCGTCTCAGCACGATCAACCAGTTCGACGTATGCCATGGGCGCGTTGTCGCCCACCCGGAAGCCCATCTTCAGAATGCGGGTATAGCCGCCGGGGCGCGTCTTGAAACGCGGACCCAGGTCGTTGAACAGCTTCGTCACGCTGTCACGATCACGCAGGCGATTGAAAGCCAGGCGGCGATTCGCAACGGAATCTTCCTTGGCCAGGGTGATCATGGGTTCGATCACGCGGCGCAGTTCCTTGGCCTTGGGCAACGTGGTCTTGATGGCCTCGTGCTCGATGAGCGAGTTCATCATGTTCTGCAGCATCGCGAGGCGGTGCGAGCTGGTGCGATTGAGTTTACGGAGGCCGTGTCCGTGGCGCATGGTGCTTTCCTTTGATGTAATTAAATCGGGCAGCCGTATCAGGTACTGCCCGAGGCACTGGCTCTTTTCAAAGAGCCTAAAATTATAACTTAACGCTTGTCTAGCCCTGCCGGAGGCCAGTTCTCGAGCTTCATACCGAGGGTCAGGCCGCGCGAAGCGAGCACTTCCTTGATCTCGTTGAGCGACTTGCGACCCAGGTTCGGCGTCTTCAGCAGTTCATTCTCGGTTCGCTGAATCAGATCACCGATGTAATAGATGTTCTCTGCCTTGAGGCAGTTGGCAGAGCGGACGGTGAGTTCCAGTTCGTCCACAGGACGCAGCAGGATCGGATCGAAGGTCGCAGCGCCGCGAGAGCTTGCCGGCGCATCGAAAGCTGCCAACTCACCGCCTTCCAGCTGCGCGAATACTGCCAGTTGTTCCACCAGAATCTTGGCGGAAGCGCGGACCGCGTCCTCGGCAGTAATAGCGCCGTTGGTTTCGATCTCGACGACGAGCTTGTCCAGGTCCGTGCGCTGTTCCACACGCGCGCTCTCGACGGTATAGCTCACGCGTTTCACCGGCGAGAAGGAAGCATCCAGCACGATACGGCCAATGGACTTCGTCGCCTCGTCCGCGTAGCGGCGCAGGTTGCCGGGCACGTAGCCGCGGCCCTTCTCCACCTTGATCTGCATGTCCAGCTTGCCGCCCGCAGACAGCGTGGCAATGACGTGCTCGGGGTTCACGATTTCAACGTCGTGCGGCGTCTGGATGTCGCGCGCTGTGACGACGCCTTCGCCATCCTTGCGGAGGCTCAGCGTGACTTCGTCACGGTTGTGCAGCTTGAACACCACCCCCTTGAGGTTCAGCAGGATGTTGACCACATCCTCCTGAACGCCGTCAATGGACGAGTATTCGTGCAAGACACCGGCAATCGTCACCTCCGTTGCTGCGTAACCCACCATGGAAGAGAGCAGTACACGGCGAATGGCATTGCCCAGCGTGTGCCCGTAACCGCGCTCAAAAGGCTCCAACGCCACCTTGGCACGGTTGGGGCCAAGTTGCTCGACATTGATTGCCTTGGGTTTCAGCAAATTGGTTTGCATGCAGACTTCCTCTCAATACCCCCAGCTCGTTACACCGGTAAGGCTGGTGAAGCGCCTAAACCGCGATGCCTCGCGGTTCAGGGACGATTTCGGCTAACTTAAGGCTATGGTTTAACGCGAGTACAACTCAACGATCAGGGATTCGTTGATGTCTGCGCCGAACTCATCGCGATCCGGGACCTTCTTGAAGGTACCTTCTACCTTGTCGGCATTCACTTCGACCCAAACGGGCATGCCCACCTGCTGCGCCAATTGCAAAGCTTCAACAATACGTGCCTGCTTCTTGGATTTTTCGCGTACCGCAACCACGTCGCCGGCCTTGACCAGATAGGATGCGATGTTGACGCTTTGACCATTCACAGTGATGGCCTTGTGGGACACGAGCTGGCGCGCTTCGGCACGGGTCGAGCCGAAGCCCATGCGGTACACCACGTTATCCAGGCGGCACTCGAGCAGGCCGAGCAAATTAGCGCCCGTATTGCCCTTGAGGCGTTCAGCGGCCTCGAAATAGCGGCGGAATTGCTTTTCCAGCACGCCATACATGCGCTTGACTTTCTGCTTTTCGCGCAGTTGCAGACCATAGTCTGACGTGCGTGCGCCAGAAGTACGGCCATGCTGGCCTGGCTTCGAATCAAACTTGGCCTTGTCCGCGATAGAGCGGCGTGCGCTCTTCAGGAACAGGTCGGTGCCTTCGCGGCGGGAGAGTTTGGCCTTGGGGCCGAGATAACGTGCCACTTTTTATATCCTTGAATCGACTGCCGCAGCGGACTGCGGGAGCCACCATCGCGCCAGGCGATCGGTGGCGGTGGGCTTATGAAACCAATTAAATACGGCGGCGTTTCTGGGGGCGGCAACCGTTGTGGGGCACAGGCGTCACATCCGAGATGGAGGTGATGCGGATGCCGAGAGCGCCCAGCGCGCGCACCGAGGATTCGCGGCCAGGACCGGGACCCTTGATTTCGACATCGAGGTTCTTGATGCCTTGCTCAATGGCTGCGCGACCGGCCACTTCCGATGCCACCTGAGCAGCAAAAGGAGTTGACTTGCGCGAACCCTTGAAGCCCTGGCCACCAGAAGACGCCCAGGACAGAGCATTGCCTTGGCGATCGGTGATCGTAATGATCGTGTTGTTGAAGGAGGCGTGCACGTGGGCGATGCCGTCCGAAATGTTCTTGCGAACCTTCTTGCGCACACGTTGCGCGGCATTATTGGCAGGAGATTTAGCCATAGTGATCTTTCAGAATCTTACTTCTTCAGTGCCGCTGCACCCTTGCGCGGGCCCTTGCGGGTGCGTGCGTTGGTGCGCGTGCGCTGACCACGCATCGGCAGACCGCGACGATGACGGAAACCGCGATAGCAACCAATGTCCATCAGTCGCTTGATGTTCATCGTGGTCTCACGGCGCAGGTCACCTTCGATGGTGAACTGAGCGATCTGGTCGCGAATCTTCTCCAGATCGGCATCGGTCAATTCCTTGACCTTCTTGGAATAAGCAATTCCGCATGCCTCGCAAATCTTGCGAGCACGGGTACGCCCGATCCCGTAGATGGCCGTCAGGCCAATCTCGGTGTGCTGATGGGGCGGGATATTGATACCAGCAATACGTGCCATGTTCGTCCTCTAATACTTCCCAATCAACCTTGGCGCTGCTTATGGCGCTGATCCGTGCAGATCACGCGCACAACGCCCTTACGGCGGATGATTTTGCAGTTACGGCAAATTTTCTTGACCGAAGCCGAAACCCTCATTGCATTCTCCTAAACTTGTCCAATCGTTCCGGCCCAGTGCGCGGAACACAAAATAAGTGCCCGCGATGGATCGAAGGGCATCAATAAGCCGTTGCTTCTTGGCGAACCCGCGACTATAGCGCATTCGCCAAAGGCACACGGACATCAGGTACCTAATGTCGTCTTGAAGTTAGCCTTCTTCAGCAGCGACTCGTACTGCTGCGACATCATGTAGTTCTGTACCTGAGCCATGAAGTCCATCGTCACGACAACGATGATCAGCAACGACGTACCACCAAAATAGAACGGCACGTTGTACTTCAGGATCAGGAACTCGGGCAGCAAACACACGAATGTGATGTAAACAGCCCCGGCCAGCGTCAGCCGCACCAGGATCTTGTCGATGTAGCGCGCGGTATGTTCACCCGGGCGGATGCCTGGAATGAATGCTCCGCTCTTCTTCAGGTTGTCTGCCGTTTCGCGGCTGTTGAAAACCAGAGCCGTGTAGAAGAAACAGAAGAAGATGATCGCCGCGGCGTAGAACATCACATAGACCGGCTGGCCGGGCGTCAGTGCCGCAGAAATATCACGCAACCACCGCATCGACTCTCCCGCACTGAACCAATTCACAATGGTTGCAGGCAGCAGGATGATGGACGACGCAAAGATTGGAGGAATCACACCCGCCATGTTGAGCTTCAAAGGCAGATGGGAGGATTGCCCACCATAGACCTTGTTGCCCACCTGGCGCCGCGCATAGTTCACCAGTATCTTGCGCTGACCACGTTCGACGAAGACGACGAAGTACGTCACCAGTCCCACGACGATCACGATGAAGATGGCTGCCAGGATGCTCATCGCCCCCGTGCGCACCAACTCCAACAGACCACCGATAGAACTGGGCAGACCCGCGGCGATACCGGCAAAGATCAGGATCGAAATACCGTTGCCCAGGCCGCGCTCAGTGATCTGTTCACCCAGCCACATCAGGAACATCGTGCCGGCGGTCAGGCTGACCACTGCCGTGAGCCGGAAGCCGAAGCCCGGACTCAACACGAGACCTGCGGAGCTCTCCAGAGCCACCGCAATACCCAGCGATTGGAAAATCGCCAAGCCCAACGTTCCATAACGGGTGTACTGCGTGATCTTGCGGCGCCCGGCCTCCCCTTCCTTCTTCAACTGCTCGAATGTGGGCACCACATAGGTCATCAGCTGCATGATGATCGATGCCGAGATGTACGGCATGATCCCCAGCGCGAAGACCGTGAAGCGCGAGAGCGCTCCACCCGAAAACATATTGAAAAGGTTGAGAATGCCGCCCTGCTGGCCACTGAACAACTGCTGCAGCTGCGCCGGGTCAATCCCAGGAACGGGAATGTGCGCGCCGATGCGGTACACAACCAACGCGAGCAGCAGAAAGACCAGACGCCGGCGGAGATCGCCAAACTTACCGGTTTTTGCCAGTTGAGCTGCGTTAGTAGCCACAGATGCCTTTCGTCAGAACCAGATCAGGCCAGGCTACCGCCGGCCGCTTCGATGGCAGCCTTGGCGCCAGCAGTTGCGGTGATTCCCGACAGCTTCACAGCCTTGGAAATCTCGCCACTCTTGATCACCTTGACCACCTTGGCCAGCTCGCCCACCAGTCCTGCGTTCTTCAACGCCAGCACATCCACCTCAGCCAACCCCAGGTTTTCCAGGGCGGTCAAGGAGATTTCCGCATTGAACTTCAGCAGGTGCGATTTGAAGCCGCGCTTGGGCAGACGGCGCTGCAAAGGCATTTGACCGCCTTCGAAGCCCACCTTGTGGTACCCCCCGGAGCGGGACTTTTGTCCCTTGTGGCCACGGCCAGCGGTCTTGCCCAGGCCGGAACCAATGCCGCGACCAACGCGGCGCGCGGCGTGCTTGGCACCATCTGCGGGCTTGATGCTATTGAGTTCCATCATCAACCTCTCAGAGGACTTTGACCAGATAGCTGATCTTGTTAATCATGCCGCGCACTTCAGGCGTGTCCTTGAGTTCGCTGATGCTGTTGAGCTTGCGAAGACCCAGGCCACGAACGGTAGCGCGGTGCGATTCTTTGGTGCCAATCGGGCTGCGCACCAGTTGAATCTTGATGGTTTGTTGCGTTGTCATTGCACGCCTCCCTATCAGGCAGCGAAGAGGTCTTCGACCGTCTTACCGCGCTTAGCGGCCACTTCGGCCGGCGTAGTGGAATTGGTCAGGGCGTCAAACGTGGCGCGAACCATGTTGTAAGGGTTGGACGAACCGTGGCTCTTGGCCACGATATCGGTAATGCCCATCACCTCGAACACGGCGCGCATCGGGCCGCCAGCGATGATGCCGGTACCCTTGGGGGCCGGGGCCATCATCACCACGGCTGCGCCGTGGTGGCCCGTCACGTTGTGGTGAATGGTGCCGTTCTTCAGCGACACCTTCACCATGTTGCGACGTGCCTCTTCCATGGCCTTTTGCACGGCGGCGGGCACTTCCTTGGACTTGCCCTTGCCCATGCCCACGCGGCCGTCACCATCGCCAACCACCGTCAGCGCAGCGAAGCCCAGAATGCGGCCACCCTTCACGACTTTGGTCACGCGGTTGACCGCGATCATTTTTTCGCGCAGACCGTCGTCCTGACCTTCGCTCTGTACCTTGGGTTGAAATTTAGCCATTTTGTATTCCGCTCCGCTTAGAACTGCAGGCCGGCTTCACGGGCTGCATCGGCCAGGGCCTTCACGCGGCCGTGATATGCAAAACCTGCACGATCAAATGCAACCTTCTCGACACCGGCCGCCTTCGCCTTCTCGGCGATGCGCTTGCCGATGATCTGGGCTGCAGCGGCGTTGCCACCCTTGCCCGAGCCACCGAGCGACTTGCGCACATCGGCTTCGGCCGTGGATGCGCTGGCCAGCACCTTGCTGCCATCGCCGGAGATCACACTGGCGTAGATATGGAGATTCGTACGATTGACCGTCAGACGCGCGACACCTTGCTGGGCAATGCGGATGCGGGTCTGGCGGGCACGACGAAGACGCTGCTCTTTTTTGGTCAACATGCTGCAGCTCCTTACTTCTTCTTGGTCTCTTTGATCGTGACTTTTTCGTCCGCGTAGCGGATACCCTTGCCCTTATAGGGCTCGGGCGGACGAACGGCACGGATCTCGGCGGCCAGCTGGCCCACCACTTGGCGGTCAGCACCCTTGATCACGATTTCGGTGGGCGTCGGCGTGGCAACGGTGATGCCGGTGGGCATCTCGAAGTTCACGGGATGCGAAAAACCGATGGCCAGGTTCAGCTTGTTGCCGGAGGCTGCTGCCTTGAAGCCCACGCCGATCAGCGTCAACTTCTTCTCAAAGCCCTTGCTCACACCGACCACCATGTTGTTCACCAACTGGCGCACGGTGCCGCTCATGGCATTGGCCTCACGCGAGTCGTTGACCGGCTCAAAGCTCAGCTTGCCTTCGTTGTTAGACACCTTCACCAGCGCGTTCTGCGCCAGCGACAGCACGCCACCAGCACCCTTGACACTGATCTGGTCGTCCTTGATGGACACATCCACGCCTGCGGGGATGCTTACCGGGGATTTACCTACACGGGACATTTCAGTCTTCTCCTCAATGCCACGTTAAGCGACGTAGCAAAGCACCTCGCCACCGACACCGGTAGCGCGCGCCTTGCGGTCGGTCATCACACCCTTGGGCGTCGTGACAATTGCCACGCCCAGGCCGTTCATGACTTGCGGAATGGAACCACAGCCCTTGTACACGCGCAGGCCGGGACGGCTCACGCGCTCGATGCGCTCGATCACCGGGCGACCGGCGTAGTACTTCAGGGTGATTTCGAGTTCAGTCTTGCCGCTCTCGGACTTCACTTCGAAGCCGTCGATATAACCCTCGTCCTTCAGCACCTGGGCGATGGCAACCTTCACTTTGGAAGAAGGCACCGACACGGTGGCCTTGGACACCATTTGTGCGTTGCGGATGCGGGTCAGCAAGTCAGCGATGGGATCACTCATGCTCATGTTGTATCTCTCCTGCCTGCTTACCAGCTGGCCTTGGTGACACCGGGGATGTCACCGGCAAATGCCAGTTCACGGATCTTTGCGCGACCCAGACCGAATTGACGGAAAGTGCCACGGGGACGACCGGTGATTTCGCAGCGGTTACGCTGGCGCGTGGGGTTGGCGTTGCGAGGCAGTTTCTGCAGGCCCAGACGGGCCGCTTCGCGCTCTTCGTCGCTGCGCTTGGCATCGCCGGCAATCGCCTTCAGTTCCGCGTACTTGGCGGCGTACTTGGCGGCCAGTTTTTCGCGCTTCAGTTCGCGCTGGATCAAAGCTACTTTAGCCATACGCTGCCTTTAGTTCTTGAACGGGAAACGGAAAGCCGTGAGAAGCGCCTTGGCTTCTTCGTCGGTCTTGGCCGTCGTGGTGATGCTGATGTTGAGGCCGCGCAAGGCATCCACCTTGTCGTACTCGATCTCAGGGAAAATGATCTGCTCTTTGACGCCGATGTTGTAGTTGCCACGGCCGTCGAATGCGCGACCGGAGATACCACGGAAGTCGCGCACGCGGGGCAGCGCGATCGTCACGAAGCGATCCAGGAATTCGTACATCCGCGCACCGCGCAGCGTCACCATGCAACCAATGGCCTGGCCTTCGCGGATCTTGAAACCGGCGATAGCCTTCTTGGCCTTGGTCACCACGGGCTTCTGACCTGCGATCTTGGTCAGGTCCGCCACGGCGTTGTCCATGATCTTTTTATCCGCCACGGCCTCGCTCACGCCCATGTTGAGCGTGATCTTGGTCAGACGGGGAACCTGCATGGGCGAGGTGTAACCGAACTGCTTGACCAGTTCGGGGGCGATCTTGTCGCGGTAGATTTCTTGCAGTCGTGCCATGTGGACTCCTTAGGCAGCCTTGATTTCGGCGCCGCTGGACTTGAACACGCGAACACGCGTGCCGTCGGCCTGCACCTTGATGCCCACGCGGTCAGCCTTGCCGGTAGCGGCATTGAAAATGGCCACGTTGGATTGGTGGATGGGCATGGCCTTTTCCACGATGCCGCCAGTCGTACCCTTCATGGGGTTCGGCTTGACATGCTTCTTGACCAGGTTAATGCCTTCGATGACCAGATGAGAGTCATCCTTGCGCAGCGACACCGTGCCGCGCTTACCCTTGTCGCGCCCGGTGAGCACGATGACTTCGTCGCCCTTGCGGATCTTGTTCATGGCGCGTCCTTTAGAGAACTTCGGGAGCCAGGGACACGATCTTCATGAAGCGCTCGGTACGCAGTTCACGCGTCACGGGGCCGAAGATGCGGGTGCCAATGGGCTCCAGCTTGGAATTGAGCAACACTGCTGCATTGCCGTCGAACTTCACGAGCGAACCGTCGCCGCGGCGGATACCCTTCGCCGTACGCACAACCACTGCGCTGTAGACCTCGCCCTTCTTGACGCGGCCACGCGGAGCAGCTTCCTTCACGCTCACCTTGATGATGTCGCCAACGCTGGCATAGCGACGCTTGGAACCGCCCAGCACCTTGATGCACAGGACGGACTTCGCGCCGGTATTGTCGGCAACGTCTAACCGAGATTCTGTTTGGATCATTTCAATATTCCCAACTTGCACCAGCGGTCGAATGCCCCGAAGCCTTTCAAGGCGGCCGACCTGCCAGTCAGTCTTGGGCCCGTCGTCCACGCCGCAAACCATTTGCGGCGCTTCCCGCTGGGCAGAAACCTCGCGCACTTAACGCGAAGCCCGGCAGTATCGCAAACTTGAAACCGGGCGTCAAGCGCTTTTTATGCCGGCACCGTGGCGTAGTGTGCGGCCAACTCTAGGAACGCGGGCAGCTGCGGGTCCTGGCCGGGGATTTCCTCGCGCAGGATGTCCGCCACGCGCGGCGCCAGCGCGGCCGCCAGGCGCGCATCGAGAAACAGCACGCGCGAGCGCCGTGCGAGCACGTCCTCCACGGTGCGTGCGTACTCATGGCGCGCGGCGAAGCGCACCATGGCCTCGCTGAGCCCTTCGGCCAGTTGCACCTGCGAACCCGGAAGGGCTTGCACCCGCGCGGCCTCGTCACCGTAGGAATGCAGACCCTGGGGCGCGTTCATTCCCTGTCGCTCCCGGGTGGCACCTGCTCCTACCAGGGGCAGCGCAACGGTGATCCCGCCCGGGCGGCGCGGCAGCAGGTGTTCGTCCATGCACTTGAGCAGTACATCCTCGGCCATGGCGCGGTAGGTGGTCCACTTGCCGCCAGTCACGGTGACCAGCCCGCTGCGGCTGGCCAGCACGGTGTGTTCCCGGCTGATGCTCTTGGTGGCGGCGGCGTCTTCGTCCGAGGGCTTGACCAAGGGACGCAGGCCCACCCAGATGCTGCGCACATCGCTCGCCTGGGGGGCGCGCCGCAGGTAGCGCGCCGATTCCCCCAGGATGAAGGCCACTTCCTCCCGCATGGCCTGGGGCTCGCGCGCCAGATCCTGGCGTGGGCTGTCGGTCGTGCCCAAAATCACCTTGCCCAGCCAGGGCACCGCAAACAGCACCCGCCCGTCGGCCGTCTTGGGCACCATCAGCGCATGATCGGAGGGCAAGAACTCGCGGTCCACCACGATGTGCACCCCCTGGCTGGGCGCCACCATGGGCTTGACGGGCTGGCCGCTCACATCGCCATCGCGCTGGCGCAGGGCGTCCACCCACACGCCGGTGGCGTTGACCACGCAGCGCGCGCGCACCTCGTAGCGCCGCCCGGTCTCGGCATCCTGGCAAACCACGCCCGCCACCTTCCCCCCGTCGTACAACAGGTCGTCCACGGGGCAGTAGTTGAGCAGCAGGGCCCCCCGCTGCGCGGCGGTACGCGCCAGGGCCAGGGCCAGTCGGGCGTCGTCGAACTGCCCGTCCCAATACTTCACGCCGCCCTTGAGCCCGTCGGCCATGGCCGTGGGCAGGCAGCGCAGGGTCTCCATGCGCCCAAGGAATTCGGTAGGCCCCAGGCCCGCCTTGCCGGCCAGGGCGTCGTACATCTTCAGGCCCATGCCGTAGAACGGCGTTTCCCACACCTTGTAAGAAGGCATGACGAATGCCAACGGCTGCGCCAGGTGGGGGGCGTTGCGCAACAGCGTGGTGCGCTCATGCAGCGCCTCGCGCACCAGGGCGATGTTGCCCTGCGCGAGGTAGCGCACGCCGCCGTGCACCAGCTTGGTGGCACGTGAGGAGGTGCCCTTGGCGAAGTCGTGCGATTCCAACAGCACGACGGAAAAGCCGCGCGCCGCCGCATCCAGCGCCACCCCCAGGCCCGTCGCCCCACCTCCGACGACCGCCAGGTCGTAGGTCACGGGTTGAGCCAGGCGGGCCAGCAGGTCGGCCCGTACGGTTGCCAAAGGGGTGGAGGTGTCGCTAGTCATAAGGGGAATGGTCCGTAACCCTGACAGAAAAATCAGGGTTTACCCTGAATTGTGACCGGATCCGCGGGATGGGCCCGGCAAAGGGCCCATCCGCTGCGGCATCAACGCACCTTGCCGTCCTTCCAGGCCTGCAGCAGGGTGTTGTAGTTGATGGTTTCGCCCTTGGGCTTTTCATTGGCGAGCTTCTTCCAGGGCGCGTGCTTATCGCTCAGCCACTTGGCCGGGTCACCCTTGGCGTTCAGCTTGGGCGCGCAGCGCTCCATGCCAGCGCGCTGCAGGCGGGCCATCACCTGGTCCATCTCGTCGGCCAGTGTGTCCATGGCGGCCTGCGGGGTCTTCTCGCCCGTGACGGCCTGGGCCACGTTCTTCCACCACAGCTGCGCCAGCTTGGGGTAGTCGGGCACGTTGGTGCCGGTGGGAGACCAGGCCACGCGCGCAGGGCTGCGGTAGAACTCGACCAGGCCGCCCAGCTTGGGCGCCATGTCGGTCATGGCCTTGGAGCGGATGTCGGACTCGCGGATCGGCGTCAGGCCGACGACGGTCTTCTTCAGCGACGTGGTCTTGGCCGTCACGAACTGGGCGTAGAGCCACGCGGCGGCCAGGCGGTCGGGGTTGTGGTCCTTGAAGAAGGTCCAGCTGCCCACGTCCTGGTAGCCGTTTTGCATGCCCTGCTTCCAGTACGGGCCGTTGGGGCCGGGGGCCATGCGCCACTTGGGCGTGCCGTCGGCATTCACCACGGGCAGGCCGGGTTTGGTCATGTCGGCGGTGAAGGCGGTGTACCAGAAGATCTGCTGCGCGATCTGGCCCTGGGCGGGCACGGGGCCGGCCTCGCCGAAGGTCATGCCCATGGCTTCCTTGGGCGCGTACTTCTTCATCCAGTCCACGTACTTGGTGAGCGCGTAGACGGCGGCCGGCGAGTTGGTCGCGCCGCCACGGGCCACGCTGGCGCCCACCGGGGTGCACTTGTCGTCGGCCACGCGGATGCCCCATTCGTCGATGGGCAGGCCGTTGGGCGTGCCGATGTCGGCGCTGCCGGCCATGGACAGCCAGGCGTCGGTGAAGCGCCAGCCCAGCGACGGGTCCTTCTTGCCGTAGTCCATGTGGCCGTAGATGGGCTTGCCGTCGATGTTCTTCACGTCGTTGGTGAAGAACTCGGCGATGTCCTCATAGGCGCTCCAGTTCAGCGGCACGCCCAGGTCGTAGCCGTACTTGGCCTTGAACTTGTCCTTCAAGTCCTTGCGGTCGAACAGGTCGGCGCGGAACCAGTACAGGTTGGCGAACTGCTGGTCGGGCAGCTGGTACAGCTTGCCGTCCGGGGCGGTGGTGAACTTGGTGCCGATGAAGTCCTGCAGGTCCAGGCCGGGGTTGGTGTAGTCCTTGCCCGGGCCGGCCATGTAGTCGGACAGGTTCAGGATCTTGCCGTAGCGGTAGTGGGTGCCGATGAGGTCGGAGTCGCTGATCCAGCCGTCATAGATGGACTTGCCCGACTGCATGGAGGTCTGCAGCTTTTCGACCACGTCGCCTTCCTGGATCAGGTCGTGCTTGACCTGGATGCCCGTGATCTCGCTGAACGCCTTGGCCAGGGTCTTGGATTCGTACTCGTGCGTGGTGATGGTCTCGGAGACCACCGCGATCTCCTTCACGCCCTTGGCCTGCAGCTTCTTGGCCGCGTCGATGAACCACTTCATCTCGGCCATCTGCTGGTCTTTGCTCAGCGTGGAGGGCTGGAACTCGCTGTCGATCCACTTCTTGGCCTCGGCCTCGCCGGCCCAGGCTGCCTGCCCCAGCGCCAGCGCCGCGGCGGCAAACGCGATCGCCTTGAACTGCATCTTCATTGCTGTCTCCTCACAAGAACGCTCCCCGGGGGTTGGATGGGCGCCGGTGCCGGGGGAGAGTCGGCTGGCCCCTTTTATAAAAATGTGAGCTACTGGCGCTTGTTGTTATTGGTTTTTAGATAGTTTTCTATCTCAAATCCCCGTAAATCAAGCGCAAGCAGCTATCTTTTTTGACTACCCTTTGCGCAGCACCAGCGCCAGCACCAGCATGGACAGCACGAAGCTGATCCACACCGAGGGCTCGGCCTCCAGCGAGAACCACTGGGCCATCTTCTCGCCCAGACCCACCCAGGCCAGGTTGATGTACGCGGCGGTGAGCAGGCCGATGAACAGCCGGTCGCCGCGCGTGGTGGTCATGGGCAGGAAGCCCTTGCGCTCCACCGTGGGGGATTGGATTTCCCACACCGTCATGCCGATCAGCATGAGCACGATGCAGGTGAAGAACACCGCCACCGGGGTGGTCCAGGCCATCCAGTCAAACATGGGTACCCCCCTGAGCGCCTGCGGCGCTTCCCCCCAGGGGGACGCAGCCGGTGGCCGGGCAAAGCCCGTTCCACGGCTGCCGCTGGTATGGGACGCGTTGCGCGTGCCGCTGCGAATTGCGGTGGTTCATGTGTTGGCTTCCCTTCCCGTCAGACGCGGCCCATCGCGAACCCCTTCGCGATGTAGTGGCGCACGAACCAGATCACGATGGCGCCGGGCACGATGGTCAGCACCCCCGCTGCGGCCAGCGTCGCCCAGTCCATGCCGCTGGCGCTCACGGTGCGCGTCATGGTGGCCACGATGGGCTTGGCATTCACGCTGGTGAGCGTGCGTGCCAAGAGCAATTCCACCCACGAAAACATGAAGCAGAAGAACGCCGCCACGCCCACGCCGGCCTTGATGAGCGGCAGGAAGATGGTGAGGAAGAAGCGCGGGAACGAGTAGCCATCGATGTACGCCGTCTCGTCGATCTCGCGCGGGATGCCGCTCATGAAGCCTTCGAGAATCCACACCGCCAGCGGCACGTTGAACAGCAGGTGCGCCAGCGCCACGGCGATGTGCGTGTCCATCAGCCCCACGGTGGTGTAGAGCTGGAAGAATGGCAGCAGGAACACGGCCGGCGGCGTCATGCGGTTGGTCAACAGCCAGAAGAACACGTGCTTGTCGCCCAGGAACTGGTAGCGGCTGAACGCATAGGCCGCGGGCAGCGCCACGGTGAGCGAGATCACCGTGTTGATGGCCACGTAGATCAGGCTGTTGATGTAGCCCGAGTACCAGCTCTCGTCGGTGAAGATGGTCTGGTAGTTGGCCCAGGTGAAGTGCTGGGGCCACAGCGAGAAGCTGGACAGGATCTCCTCGTTGGTCTTGAAGCTCATGTTGACCATCCAGTAGATGGGCAGCACGGCGAACACCAGGTAGGCGATCAGGAACAGCGTGCGTTTCTGGAAGCGGGGCTCATTCATGGCCGGCACCCTCCTTCGGCGTGGTGCCCACGCGCTGCATCCAGTTGTAGAGGATGAAGCACAGCAGCAGGATGATGAGGAAGTAGATCAGCGAGAACGCCGCCGCCGGCCCCAGGTCGAACTGACCCACGGCCTTTTGCGTGAGGTACTGGCTGAGGAAGGTGGTCGCGTTGCCCGGCCCGCCGCCCGTGAGCACGAAGGGCTCGGTGTAGATCATGAAGCTATCCATGAAGCGCAGCAGCACGGCGATCATCAGCACGCCGCGCATCTTGGGCAGCTGGATGTAGCGGAACACGGCGAACTTGCTCGCGCCGTCGATGCGCGCGGCCTGGTAGTACGCGTCGGGAATGCTGCGCAGGCCGGCGAAGCACAGGAGCGCCACCAGCGGAGTCCAGTGCCACACGTCCATGGCCAGCACGGTGAGCCAGGCGTGGGTGGCGTTGCCGGTGTAGCTGTAGTCGAAGCCGATGGCCTCGAACGCCGCGCCCAGCAGGCCGATGTCCGAGCGGCCAAAGATCTGCCAGATGGTGCCCACCACGTTCCACGGGATCAAGAGCGACAGCGCCACGATGACCAGCACCGCCGACGACTTCCAGCCCTGCGCGGGCATGCTGAGCGCCAGCAGGATGCCCAGTGGAATTTCCACCAGCAGCACAGCCAGCGAGAACGTGAGCTGGCGCACGAGCGCACCGTGCAGTTCCTCGTCGCGCAGCACGGCGGCGAACCATTCCGTGCCCACGAACACGCGGCGCTCGGGGCTGATGATGTCTTGCACCGAGTAGTTCACCACCGTCATCAAGGGCAGGATGGCCGAGAAGGCCACGCACAGGATCACCGGCAGCACCAGGAACCAGGCCTTCTGGTTCACGGGTTTGGTCGTACTACTCATGGCAGTGCTCCAGGGAGTGGGCATTGCCTGCGACGCGCACCACTGGTGCGGCGCAGACGGCGGGGCGCCCAGCAAGGGCCGCTCCGCAGCAAAGGGCGCCGTCCCCCATCCAGGGGGAAGCCGCGCTGCGGCTCAGGGGGTAGCCATTCATGGCAGCAGCTCCTCGTTCTTGTAGAAGCAGGTGTGCTCGCCCAGCACCTGCAGCCAGACCGCCTCGCCCGGCGCGGGCAGCGCCTGCTCGGGCGCGAAACGGGCCTTGAGGGACTGACCTTCCACGGTGGCCGTGAGCATCTGGTGCGTGCCCACGTCCTGCACGCGCGCCACGGTGCAGCGCAACGCGCCGGGCGCGTGCGCGTCGGCCAGCGCCAGGTATTCGGGGCGCACGCCCAGTTGCACGGCGCCCTCCGGCAGCGCACGCGGCAGAGCCCAGCGCTGCGCGGCCACGGTGATCTCGCCGCCCTGCACCTGCGCGGGCAGGAAGTTCATGCCCGGCGAGCCGATGAAGTGGCCCACGAAGGCGTGCTGCGGGCGCTCGAACAGATCGCCCGGCGTGCCCATCTGCACCACGCGCCCGCGCGTCATCACCACCACCTGGTCGGCGAAGGTGAGTGCCTCCACCTGGTCGTGCGTCACGTAGATCAGCGTGAGCTTGAGCTCATGGTGGATCTGCTTGAGCTTGCGGCGCAGCTGCCACTTGAGGTGCGGGTCGATCACGGTGAGCGGCTCATCGAAGAGCACCGCGCTCACGTCCTCGCGCACCAAGCCGCGGCCCAGGGAGATCTTCTGCTTCTGGTCGGCCGACAGGCCGGCCGCGCGCATGTCCAGTTGGTGGCTCATCTCCAGCATCTCCGCGATCTGGCCCACGCGCTGGCGGATGCGATCGGCCGGCACCTTGCGGTTCTTGAGCGGGAACGCCAGGTTCTCGGCCACCGTCATGGTGTCGTAGATCACCGGGAACTGGAACACCTGCGCGATGTTGCGCTCCTGCGGGCTGGCGCGGGTGACGTCGCGGCCGTCAAACCGCACCTGCCCCTGCGAGGGCACGAGCAGGCCGGACATGATGTTCAGCATGGTGGTCTTGCCGCAGCCCGAGGGGCCCAGCAGCGCGTAGGCGCCGCCGTCATCGAAGACCATGTCCAGCGGCAGCAGCGCGTAGTCGCTGTCCTGCTGCGGATTCGGCCTGTACGAATGGGCCAGGTCGAGCTGGATGCGCGCCATGTCAGATCCCTCCCCGGCGCTGTGGCGCGCGCAGCAAGGCGCCGTCCGCGCCGAATACGTAGACATCGGCCGGCGACAGGTGCAGCACCAGCGATTCGCCCAGCTCGAAGTAATGCACGCCCGTGAACTGCGCCACCATCTCGCCCCAGGGCGTGTCGGCATGCACGAAGGTGTCCGAGCCCGAGATCTCCGCCAGCTCCACACGGCCGGTGATCGCCACGTCGCCCTCCCGCGGGCGGGCGTGCAGCGCACTGGCGCGCACCCCCAGCGTCAGTCCGGTCGCCGGTGCGTCCGCCAGCGCGGCGTCCGGCAGGGCGAGCACATCGGCACCGGCGGCCCGCACGCCGCCGGGCACGCGCTCGGCCGGCACCAGGTTCATCGGAGGATCGCTGAAGGCCCGCGCCACGCGCAGTGATGCGGGCGCGTGGAAGACCTCGGCCGTGGGACCGTACTGCAGCAGCTCGCCCTCGTGCAGCACGGCGGTGTACCCGCCCAGGAGCAGCGCCTCAGCCGGCTCGGTGGTGGCGTAGACCACGGTGGAGTCGCCCGCCGCGAACAGCTGGGTCAGCTCGTCGCGCAGCTCTTCCCGCAGCTTGTAGTCCAGGTTGACCAGGGGTTCGTCCAGCAGCATCAGCGGCGCCCCCTTGGCCAGGGCGCGTGCCAGCGCCACACGCTGCTGCTGGCCGCCGGAGAGTTCTGCAGGATGGCGCTGCAGGAACATGTCGATGTGCAGCCGTTCGGCCAGGGAGCGCACGCGGGCGTCGACACTCTTCTCGCCCCGCAGCTTCAGCGGCGAGGCGATGTTATCCGCCACCGTCATGGACGGGTAGTTGATGAACTGCTGGTAGACCATGGCCACGTTGCGCTCGCGCACCGGCACGCCGGTCACGTCGGCTCCGTCCACCAGCACCCGCCCGTGGGTCGGAGCGTCCAGCCCCGCCATGATGCGCATCAGGCTGGTCTTGCCTGCCTGCGTGGCCCCGAGCAGCACGGTGACCGCCCCGCTCTGCAGCGACAGGCCCATCTCGTGCAGCCAGGTCTGTGCCCCTACCCGCTTGCCGATGCTCTCCAATACCAGCTGCATGCAGCCACCCCTTGTTTGGTGTGACGCCAGCGCCGGTGCACGCTCGTGCAACGCCCGCTGCGCCAGGGCCAAGATCGTTCGATTGCGATCATTCTTGTTGCTTTGTGAGCGTTTCGAATCAAGGTTTACCCTGGGACTTTTCGTTTTGGTTCGCTTGCACACGGAACGCAGGCTGTCCCACCCAGCGATGCAATTTGCGAACGACCGTGCGTTTACCAGAGGTCCAACGCAAATACATCGCCGGGTTTTCCCCTGTCTCTAATGCAGCAAGCTCGGTAAAGCCACTCTTTACCGATTGAAACGTACCCCCTAGTCTCTGGTTTCACGGCACCACCCATTTCCTGGACCTGCCGAACCCATTCACCTTGCAACTCGGAGACGTTATGAAAAAAATCCATGCGCTGTCGGCAGTGGCTCTCGCCTGTGTGTCGTCTGTGGCGATGGCCCAGGCCACCACGCCCGGCGCAAGCAGCGTGATGATCTATGGTCTGGTCGACGTGGGCATCAACCACATCACCGGCGCACCCGGCGGCAGCATGACGCGCGTGACCAGCGGCAACATGGAAGGCTCGCGGCTCGGCTTCAAGGGCAGCGAAGACCTGGGCGGCGGTTACAAGGCCATCTTCACCATGGAAGCGCGCCTGGAAGCCGACACCGGCGGCCTGAGCAACCGCCCCATCTCCGGCGGCCGCCTGCCCGACCGCCTGAGCACGGCCACCTCGCTGGGCCTGCCCGCTGCGCTGCAGCCTGCCGTGACCGCGGTGGCCGGCCAGATCGGCAACTCCGTCGGCGTCAACCTGAACAACAGCTTCTTCGACCGCCAGATCTTCACCGGTCTGGTCACGCCGTTCGGCCAGTTCACCGTGGGCCGCCAGTACACGCCCGGCTACCTGGCCACGGCGAACTTCGACGTGATGAAGACCGAGTCCAGCCTGTCCCTGGGCCAGTTGGCGGCGATCCCCGCCTCGTTCGACATCCGGATCAGCAACTCGCTGCAGTACGGCCTGCAGGTCGGCGGCCTCACCGCCACGGCCATGTATGCCGCTGGCGAAGTGGCCGGCCGCACCACCGCACGGCGCCTGCTGGGCGCGATGGCCATCTACAAGGGTGACGGCTACTCCTTCGGCGGCGGCTACAACACCCGCAACAACGAACTGGGCCAGAAGTCCCTGACCACGGCCGTCATCGGCGCCACCGTGGACGTGGGCCCCGGCACGCTGACGGGCCAGTACGCAACCATCAAGGACAACAACCCGAGCGACTTCTCGGCCATCGCGGCAGGCCTGGCGGCCAACCCGGCCACGGCGCCCGTGGCCACCCTGGTGCAAAACGCCTTCCTGCAGGGCTTCCGCCAGGACACCCACCTGTACCAGATCGGCTACCGCCTGACGAGCGGCCCGCACACCGTGGCCGTGGCCTACAACAACATGGACGACCGCCGGCCCTTCAATGCCGACCGCTACTCCTACGGTGCGGCCTACACGTATGCGCTGTCCAAGCGCACCGACCTGAATGCCGTGGTGACGCACCTGGAGAACAAGAACACCTCGCAGGATCTGCTGGGTGGCAACGGCTTCCTGGGCGGCGTGGCCTCGGCCCCAGGCAAGGACGTCAACAGCGTGACGCTGTCCATCCGCCACCGCTTCTGATCGGCGGCGCAGCACCGGCGGTCCCTCGGACCGCTGGTTCACTCGCTTCCACCAGTCCCCCAATCCTCCACCCGGAGGATTTTTTTTGCCCGGCTGCGGAGCCTGCATGGCGGCAGGCTGCGCAAGCCTTGCATCGTCGCTCGCCAGGACGCTCCGGCCTGCGGCTTCAGCGCGTTTGATCGCCGGGCGTGTTGCTTTGTGAGTGTTTGCACCCCACGTTTACCCTGGACCTTTTCGTTTGGGTTCGCTTTACAGTGAGGGCGGCAGTCCTGTTCTCCGTGTTTCGGGCTGCTGCCTAGCCGCTGGAAGCCCCGCCGTGAACACCAACCCCCGCCAACTGCGACTGCTTGAAGAAGTGCGCACCCGCCAGTCCGCCACGGTGGAACAACTGGCCGACACGCTGGGCGTGACGCTGCAGACCGTGCGGCGCGATGTGCAGCGGCTGGCGGAGCTGGGGCTGGTGCGCCGCTTCCATGGCGGCGTGCGGGTGCCGGCCTCGACCGTCGAGAACCTGGGCCATCTGCAGCGCGAAACGCTGCATGCCGAAGGCAAGGCGCGCATCGCCCGCGCGGTGGCCAGCCAGGTGCCCAACGACTGCTCGCTGATCCTCAACATCGGCACCACCACCGAGGCCATCGCCCGGGCGCTGATGCACCACCGGGGCCTGCGCGTCATCACCAACAACCTGAACGTGGCAGCCATCCTGGCGGGCAACCCCGATTGCGAGGTGACAGTGGCCGGCGGCGTGGTGCGCGCGCGCGACCGCGGCATCGTGGGCGAGGCGGCGGTGGACTTCATCCGCCAGTTCCGCGTGGACATCGCGCTCATCGGCATCTCCGGCATCGAGCCCGACGGCTCGCTGCGCGACTACGACATGCGCGAGGTGAAGGTCGCGCAGACCATCATCGAACACGCGCGCGAGGTCTGGCTGGCCGCCGACCACACCAAGTTCAACCGTCCGGCCATGGTGCAGCTGGCGCAGCTCGCGCAGATCGACCGGCTGTTCACCGACGCGCCGCCGCCCGAGCCCTTCCCGGCGCTGCTGCACGAGGCCGGCGTGCAATGCACCGTGGCTGCCGCGTGAGTGGCCCTCCCGGCGACTGAACAGCGCCCCAACACGTTACGCTCCGCCCATGACCTACCTGCTCGCACTCGACCAAGGCACCTCCAGCTCCCGCAGCATCGTGTTCGACGAACGTGGCCGCATCGTGGCCCAGGCGCAGCGCGAGCTGCCGCAGATCTACCCCCGCCCCGGCTGGGTGGAACATGACCCGCGCGAGATCTGGCGCACGCAGCTCGCCACTGCGCAGGACGCGCTGCGCGAGGCGCGCATCACCGCGCAGGACGTGCGCGCCCTGGGCATCACCAACCAGCGCGAGACCACCGTGCTGTGGAACCGCCGCACCGGCCAGCCCGTGCACCACGCCATCGTCTGGCAGGACCGGCGCGCCGAGCCCGCCTGCGCGCAACTTCGCGAGCAGGGCCACGCAGCCGCCATCCAGGCCAAGACGGGCCTGCTGATCGACGCCTATTTCTCCGGCACCAAGCTGCAATGGCTGCTGGACCACGTGCCCGGCGCGCGCGACGCGGCCGAGGCCGGCGAGCTGGCCTTCGGCACCGTGGACAGCTGGCTCATCTGGCAGCTCACCGGCGGCACGCGCCATGTCACCGACGTGAGCAACGCCAGCCGCACCATGCTGTTCAACGTGCACACCAACCAGTGGGACGATGAGCTGCTGCAGCTTTTGCGCATCCCGCGCGCGCTGATGCCCGAGGTGCTGCCATCGGCCAGCGACTTCGGCGCCACCGACGCGGCGCTGCTGGGTGGCCCGATTGCCATTGGCGGCGTGGCGGGCGACCAGCAAAGCGCGCTCTTCGGCCAGGCGTGCTTCACCGCCGGCATGGCCAAGAACACCTACGGCACGGGCTGTTTCATGCTCATGCACACCGGCAGCCGCTTTCAGAAAAGCGAGAACGGCCTGCTCACCACCAGCGCGGCGCAAGCCGGCCGATCGCCCGAGTACGCCATGGAAGGCAGCGTGTTCGTGGGCGGCGCCGTGGTGCAGTGGCTGCGCGACGGGCTGCGCGCCATCTCGGCCAGCTCCGAGGTGCAGGCGCTGGCCGAAAGCGTGCCCGACTCGGGCGGCGTGATGATGGTGCCCGCCTTCACCGGGCTGGGCGCGCCCTACTGGAAGCCCGACGCGCGCGGCACCATCACCGGCCTCACGCGCGGCACCACCATCGCGCACATCGCGCGCGCCGCGCTCGAATCCATTGCCTACCAGAGCGCCGCGCTGCTGGCCGCCATGAGCCGCGACGCCGTGGCCGCAGGCGGCGCCCCGGTGAGCGAGCTGCGCGTGGACGGCGGCGCCTGCGTGAACGACCTGCTGATGCAGTTCCAGGCCGACCTGCTGGGCATCCCCGTGGTGCGCCCCGCCGTGGTGGAGACCACCGCCCTGGGCGCCGCCTACCTGGCGGGCCTGGCGAGCGGCGTGTATGCCAGCACCGACGAGCTGTCTGCCCTGTGGCAGGCCGAGCGGCGCTTCACCCCCACCCTGCCGCGCAGCCAGGCCGAGGCGTTGATGGCGCGTTGGGAACACGCCGTCGCGCAGGCCGTGCTACCCGGTTGACGTAAAAACCATAGCTGCTGGCGCTTGCTGCAACCCATTTTCAGACACAAAACCCTCTGAATCCACTGCGTAGCAAGCGCGAGCAGCTCCTGTTTTTGAATCACTCTGAATGATGCTGGACGGCGCACAATGCCGCCTGACCCCATCGCTTCCCCGCCCCATCCCATGACAGCCAGCGCATCCCCCCTTCCCCCCATTGCCTTCATCGGCGGCGGCAACATGGCCAGCGCCATCATCGGCGGCCTGCTGCAGCGCGGCCTGCCGGCCGGCCAGATCGAGGTGGTCGAACCCTTCGAGCCCGCGCGCGCCGCGCTGCAGGACAAATTCGGCATCACCGCGCAGCCCGCGGCTGGCGATGCGCTCGCGCGCGCCGCGCTGGTCGTCTGGGCCGTCAAGCCCCAGACCTTCAAGGAAGCCGCCGCCGCCACCCGCGCCCACACCGCCACCGCCCTGCACCTGAGCGTGGCCGCCGGCATTCCCACGGACAGCATCGCGCGCTGGCTGGACACGCAGCACATCGTGCGCGCCATGCCCAACACCCCCGCGCTGGTGGGCAAGGGCATCACCGGCCTGTTCGCCCGCCCGCAAGTGGACCCGCAGGGCAAGGCGCTGGTGGAACGCGTGATCGCCACCACCGGCCAGTTTGTCTGGGTGGAGGCCGAGGAGCAGCTCGACGCGGTCACCGCGCTGTCGGGCTCCGGCCCGGCCTATGTGTTCCTGTTCCTCGAAGCCATGACCCAGGCCGGCGTGGACATGGGCCTGCCCCCCGCGCAGGCCTACCAGCTGGCCGTGGCCACGTTCCAGGGTGCATCGGAGCTGGCCGCGCGCTCGCCCGAGAGCGCCGAGGTGCTGCGCCAGCGCGTAACCAGCAAGGGCGGCACCACGCACGCCGCCATCACGCACCTGCAGGCTGCACAGGTGCCCGCGCACTTCATCGCCGCCATGCGCGCGGCAGAGGCCCGTGCCAAGGAACTGGCGGCCGAGTTCGGCGCCTGATTCATGCGTCAAAAATAGCTCCAGCGCTTGACAGTCAAGCGCTGGCAGCTATCACTAGCGCAGCAAATACCCTAGCGCCACCCCGGCAAAGATCGCCGCGCCGATCCAGTGGCTCTTGCTGAAGGCGGTAAAGCACCCCTCGCGCGTGCGGTCCTTGATCAGCGTGAAGTGCCACGCCACCTGCGCCGCCGCCACGCCCAGCCCCAGCCACAGCGGCCAGCCCAGGCCGTAGGGCGCGAGCACCCACGCCGTGAGCCCTAGGCACAGCACGAAGAAGCCCATGATGGCCGCCACGTCGAAGCGCCCCAGCGTGATGGCCGAGGTCTTCATGCCGATCTTCAGATCGTCGTCGCGGTCCACCATGGCGTACTCGGTGTCGTAGGCCAGCACCAGGAACAGGTTGGCCAGCCACAGCACCCAGGCCGTGGCCGGCACCCGGCCCTGCACGGCCGCAAAGGCGATCACGATGCCGAAGTTGAACGCGATGCCCAGGAACGCCTGCGGCATGGCGAAGAACCGCTTGGTGAACGGGTACAGGATGGTGAACAGCACCGCGGGCACCGACCAGGCCACCGCCTCCCAGCGCGTGGTGAGCACCAGCACGAAAGCCACCAGCGTGAGCACCACGCCCACCAGCGCGGCCTCCCTCACGCCCAGCTGGCCGCTGGTGATGGGGCGCTGCGTGGTGCGCTTCACATGGCGGTCGAAGTCGCGGTCGGCAATGTCGTTGATGGTGCAGCCCGCACTGCGCATGAGCACCGTGCCGGCCACGAACACCGCCAGCAGGTGCCAGCCGGGAAAGCCGTCCGCCGCCACCCACAGCGCCGCCAGCGTGGGCCACACCAGCACCAGCCAGCCCGCGGGGCGGTTCCAGCGGATCAGGTCGAGGTACAGGGACAGGCGGGAGCGCGGGGCGACAGCGGACATGGAGGCAAGGGAAAACACAGGTTGCGCGGGGCGCCACGGGGCGGACACGGACACCTAAGGCACAAGGCCCGCGGACGACGCAGCACACGGGGGCGGGTGCCCGCCAGCGTGCGCCAAAGCCCGCTTTTATACGCCATGGTGGCCGGCGCGTCCGCGTGGGCGCACGGCACTGTCCGTGACCGGAAGACTGCCGTTCAACGGCGCGCGGCGTCCCGCAGGGGATCCCAGCCGCGCCCCAGCGCGGCCCCGCGCAGGAAGGCAACCACGGCGGCATCGCCCCCGCAGCCAGCCACCAGAGCGGCGGCCTGCGCCCAGTCGCGCTGCGCGCCCAGGCGCTCCTGCCACTGCTCGGCCGCGCCCCGGTGGCGGCCCATGCGACGGGGCAGCAGCGGCGCCAGCGACGTGCTGCCGTAGCGCAACCGCTTGGCGAGAATGCGGGCATGGTGCAGGCCTTCGTCATCGCCCGCCGTTTTGAGCGCCGCGCCCAGGCGCCGCACCAGCCGCTGGACACGCTTGCGCACCCAGTGCCGCGCCGGCGCGCCGGCCAGGGCATCGCTGGCACAGGCGTCCACGCCGCACTCCCCCTGCGCGGCCAGCGCCCAGCCATGCAACCAGTCCTGCCAGGCCAGCAGCGCGGCGCCCACGGCGGGCCGATGGAGTGCGGCGCGCGTTTGCGCGCGGGCCTGGTCTGCGGCGGCATCCAGCGCGGCCTGCGCTGCCGCCCAGGCGGCGGCCTGCCGCGCGCCGCCCTGCGCGTAGTGCGCGGCCAACGCAGGCAGCGTCTGGGTGCGCGCCACATCCAGGTCGCGTAAATGTCCCAGGGACTGCAGCAGCGGCGCAAGCGCTGCGGCGGCGGGGGCCGGCCGCGCGGCACAGGCCGGGGCGAAGAGGCGCGCCAGGCTGCGCAGCCGGCGCCAGCCCACGCGGGCCTGGTGCACCACCTCGGGCGCGTCGCTGCCCTGCTGCAGCGCAAACAGGTTGGCGCAGAACTGGTGGAAAGGCTCCTGCAGCACGCGTTCGGCGACCTGCGCAACCGTCATGCCGCGCTTCAGCGCGGGCGGCTGGGCCTCCAAGGCCGGGCTGGCCGGCGGGTGTAGCAGCGCGTAGCCGCGTGCGGCCTTGCTCGCGGCCAGCGGCAACACCGGCACGTGCCGCGCGATGCGCCGCGCCAGCGCCAGCAGTGCCTCGGGAGGCCCCTGCAGCAACTCCAGCTCCAGTTCGCACAGCGGCGTGGCATGCGCCGCGCCGTCCACCGTGGCGGTCACGGCGCCCACGTCCAGCGCCACCTCCACCACGGCGCCGCCGCGCACCCGCACACGCCAGCGGGTGCGCACGAAGTCGGTGGTAAAGCACGGTTGCAGCGCGGCGGCCAGCACGCCATCGGGGTCCATGGCGGGCCAGGGCGTGCCCTCCAACCGGTGCAGCTCCAGCGCCGGGCCGGCCACGGGCATTTCCCACTCGCCGCGCTGGCTCAGCGCGGACGTGGTGTCGCCCGCGGTCTTGAGGGTCTGCAGCCAGCGGGCACCCGCGCCCTCAGGCCCCTCGCGGCGCAGGCGCAGGGCGACGCGCTGGCGCAGCAGGTCCTGCGCAGGCGTGTCGTGGTAAAGGCTGACCAGGTGCTCACGCACCGGCGTGGCCCGTGCCAGCGCCGGCACGCGCATGAGGCGCGCCGCCAGCGCCGCCGCATCGCGCGGGGGCAGCGCCAGCTTGAGCTCTGTCTCGGTGGCGGACATGGCTCCGCGTGCGCAGCTGCGCCTCAGTCCTCCAGCAGCGAGCGCAGCATCCAGGCCGTTTGCTCGTGCACCGTGAGGCGCTGGGTCAGCAGGTCGGCCGTGGGCTCGTCGCTGGCCTTGTCGGCCAGGGGAAACAGCTCGCGCGCAGTGCGGGCCACGGCCTCATGGCCTTCCACCAGGATGCGGATCATCTCGGTCGCCTTGGGCGGCTGGGCCGGCACGTCGGGCAGGCTGGTGAGCTGGCCGAACTGCGCGTAGGAGCCCGGCGCCACATGGCCCAGCGAGCGGATGCGCTCGGCCACCGGGTCCACGGCGTTCCACAGCTCGGTGTACTGCGCCATGAACATGGTGTGCAGCGTGTTGAACATCGGGCCCGTCACGTTCCAGTGGAAGTTGTGGGTCGTGAGGTACAGCGTGTAGGTGTCGGCCAGCAGGCGCGACAGGCCCTGCGCGATGGCGGCCCGGTCCTTGTCGCTGATGCCGATGTTGATGCGCGGTGCGCCGCTCTTGGTGCTGACGGATTTGCTGCTGGGCTTGGCCATGGTGCGTCCTTTCTGGGTGGTTGGAATGACTCTGCCATGACTGTACCAACTGCCGCGCCGCGCAGCATCGCCCTGCGTCAAGACAAGCGCGTGACGCCGGGCAACTCGCAGGCGTAGACAGCGTTGCGCAGCGCGGCGATGGCCTCGTAGCGCGTGAAGCTGCGCCGCCAGGCCAGCACCACGCGGCGCATGGGCGGCGGGCTGCCGTCGCTCTCCTTGATGGGCAGGTAGCGGATGTGCGTGTCGTCGCTCTTGCGCCGGCGTGCGCCCGTGTGCAGCGCATCCCGCGGCACCGACAGGCGCGGCACCAGCGTCACGCCCATGCCGGCAGAGACCATGTGCTTGATGGTCTCCAGCGACGAGCCTTCGAACGTGCGGCGAATGCCTTCGGCATTGCTCGCGTAGCGCGCGAACTCGGGGCACACCTCCAGCACGTGGTCGCGAAAGCAGTGGCCCGCGCCCAGCAGCAGCATGGTTTCGTTCTTGAGCTCGGCGGCAGAGACGGAGGGCCGGCTCGCCAGCGGGTGGTTGCTCGGCACGGCGGCCAGGAAGGGCTCGTCGTACAGCGGCGCGATGGCCAGGCCGGTGTCGGGGAAGGGCTCGGCCATGATGGCGCAGTCGATCTCCCCGGTGCGCAGCATCTCCAGCAGCTTCACGGTGAAGTTCTCCTGCAGCATCAGCGGCATCTGCGGCGTGCGCGCGATGGCATGGCGCACCAGCTCGGGCAGCAGGTAGGGGCCGATGGTGTAGATCACGCCCAGCGTGAGGGCGCCGGCCAGCGGGTCCTTGCCGCGCTTGGCGATCTCCTTGATGGCGGCGGCCTGCTCCAGCACGCTCTGCGCCTGGCGCACGATTTCCTCGCCCAGCGGGGTGACGGAGACATCGCCCGCGCTGCGCTCGAAGAGCTTGACCTCCAGCTCGTCCTCGAGCTTCTTCACCGCTACCGACAGCGTGGGCTGCGAGACATAGCAGGCTTCGGCGGCGCGGCCGAAGTGTTTTTCACGCGCAACGGCGACGATGTATTTGAGTTCGGTAAGAGTCATGGCGAATCCGGCCGGCAGAATCGGCCATTGTGCAACGCCCGCCGCGCTGTGCGGCCGCGGGCGGCCCATCAGGCTTTGAGATAGTCCGATTTTCCGCCAAGCCAGCGCTGGATGTGGCGCTCGGCCAGCAGCGGGTGGCGGTCCAGCATCTGCGGCGCCGTCTCGCGCGCCCATTCCAGCAGCAGCGTATCGGTGGCCAGGTCGGCAAAGCGCAGCAGTGCGTCGCCCGACTGGCGAGCGCCCAGGAACTCGCCAGGCCCGCGGATCTCCAGGTCGCGCCGCGCGATCTCGAAACCGTCGGTGGTCTCGGCCATGGCCTTCAGGCGGTCGCGCGCGGTCTCGCCCAGGCGGCCCGAGTCGCCCGTGGAGTACAGCAGCACGCAGGCCGAAGCCGCCGCGCCGCGCCCCACGCGCCCGCGCAACTGGTGCAGCTGCGACAGGCCGAAGCGCTCGGCATGCTCGATGACCATGAGCGAGGCGTTGGGCACGTCCACGCCCACTTCGATCACGGTGGTGGACACCAGCACGCCCATCTGCCCGCCCTTGAACAGGTCCATCACGGCCTTCTTCTCGGCGGCGGGCATGCGCGAGTGCAGCAGGCCCACCATCACCGGCGCGCGCCCGTGCGCCGCGTCGCCCTGCAACGCCTCGCTCAACTCGGCGTGCGTGGCGGTGGCGTTGGACAGGTCCAGCGCCTCGCTCTCCTCGATCAGCGGGCACACCCAGTACACCTGCCGGCCCGCCGCCACCTGCGCGCCGATGCGCTCGACCACCTCATCCTTGCGGCTGTCCGCGATCAGCTTGGTGACGATGGGCGTGCGCCCGGGCGGCAGCTCGTCGATGGTGGACACGTCCAGATCGGCGTAGTAACTCATGGCCAGCGTGCGCGGGATGGGCGTGGCACTCATCATCAGCAGGTGCGGCTCCATGCCGGCGTGCTCCAGCTTTTTGCGCAGCGCCAGGCGTTGTGCCACGCCGAAGCGGTGCTGCTCGTCGATCACCGCCAGTGCCAGGTTCTTGAAACGCACCTGCTCCTGGATGACGGCGTGCGTGCCCACAACCAGCGCGGCCTCGCCGCTTTCGATGCGCGCGAGCATCTCGGCACGCTCCTTCTTCTTCTGCCCGCCCACCAGCCACGCCACCTGGCGCCCGCGCGCGGCCAGCAGCGGCTGCAGCCAGCCGATGAGCTTGGCGAAGTGCTGCTCGGCCAGGATCTCGGTGGGCGCCATGAGCGCGCACTGCCAGCCCGCGTCCATGCACACCGTGGCGGCCAGCGCGGCCACCACGGTCTTGCCCGAGCCCACATCACCCTGCAGCAAACGGTGCATGGGCACCGGCCGGGCCAGATCGCGCGCGATCTCCTCACCCACGCGGCGCTGCGCGGCCGTCAGGCTGAAGGGCAGCACGCCCAGCAATTGCTCGTGCAGCGGCGTGCCCCCTGCCTGCGTCTGCGGGCGCAGCGCCGGTGCGCGCAGGCGGGCGCGCTCGCGCTTGGCGGTGAGCTGCGACAGCTGCTGCGCCAGCAGTTCCTCGGCCTTCAGGCGCTGCCACGCCGGGTGGCTGTGGTCCTGCAGCGTGGCCAGCGCCACATCGGGCGCGGGGTGATGCAAAAACAGGAGCGCCTCGCGCAGGCTCCATGGGCGCTGGAGACTATTTTGGCCATCGCTTCGCACCCACGAGGGAACCGCGGGGGGCTCCAGCCCCGGCGGCAGCGTCTCAGGCAATTCCACGCGCGTGAGGGCGCTCGCCACCGCGCGGCGCAGGTACGCCTGAGGCAGCTGCGCCACGGTGGGATAGACGGGTGTCAGCGCCGCGGGCAAGTCCCCTTCGGCCTTGCGGAACGCCGGGTGCAGCATCTGGCGGCCCCAGAAGCCTCCCTTGATTTCGCCGCGCACGCGCAGGCGCGCGCCAACGGCCATGGTCTTCTGGTGCGAAGGGTAGAAGCTGAAGAAGCGCAGCTCGCAGCTGCCGGTGCCGTCCTCCACGGTCACCACCAGTTGCCGGCGCGGGCGCATCTGCACCTCGCTGGCGGTCACCGTGGCCTCGATCTGCACCGTGTCGCCATCGCGTGCGCTGCGGATCGGCGTGATGCGTGTCTCGTCCTCGTAGCGCAGGGGCAGGTGCAGGGCCAGGTCAATGTCGCGCACCAGCCCCAGCTTGACGAGGGCCTGCTGTGCGGGGCTGGGGGCGGGCTTCGCGGAGGACGAGGCGGAGGTGGAGGAACGTGTGGGTCTGGGCACGGCAAAAAGGCTATCATGCCCGCAGTTACCGCACGTTACCGTCTCGTCGTCTCCCGCCATGCTCAAGCGTATCGAAGTCAAGCATCTCACCCTGGGCATGTACCTGCATGAGTTCTGCGGCTCCTGGATGGAGCACCCCTTCTGGCGCTCGCGCTTTCTGCTGCAGGACCCGCAAGACCTGGCGCGCATCCGCGCCTCGGAGATCCACGAGGTCTGGATCGACACATCCAAGGGCCTGGACATCGCGCCCGGCACGGCCAGCGTGTCCCGCGCCGAAGCCGACGCGCAACTGGACAGCGACTTCCAGCACCTGGAGGACCTGCCTGCCCAGCCCACGCCTGCCCCGGCCGTGACGCCCCAGCCGGCAGGCATGGACCAGGAGCTGCGCCGCGCGGCGGCCATCTGCTCGCAGGCCAAGCAGGCCGTGGTCACAATGTTCGGCCAGGCACGCCTGGGCCGCGCCATCGATACCGCCGTGGCGCAGGAAATGGTCAACGAGATCACCGACTCGGTCACGCGCAACCCCGGCGCGCTCATCAGCCTGGCACGGCTCAAGACGGCCGACGAGTACACCTACATGCACTCGGTCGCCGTGTCCGCGCTGATGGTGGCGCTGGCCCGGCAGATCGGCATGGACGATGGCGCCACGCGCATGGCCGGGCTGGCCGGGCTGCTGCACGACATCGGCAAGGCGGCCGTGCCGCTGGAAGTGCTCAACAAGCCCGGCAAGCTGACCGACGACGAGTTCACCGTGGTGCGCAGCCACCCCGTGGCCGGCTACGCCCTGCTGCAGGGCACCGACCTGCCCGGGCCCGTGCTGGACGCGTGCCTGCACCACCACGAGAAGATGGACGGCACGGGCTACCCCCACCGCCTGCCGGGCGAGCAAATCAGCACGCTGGCACGCATGGCCGCCATCTGCGACGTGTACGACGCCATCACGTCGGACCGGCCCTACAAGCGCGGCTGGGACCCCTCGGAGTCGCTGCGCCGCATGGCGGAATGGACCCGCGACCACTTCGACAGCCGGCTGTTCCAGGCCTTCGTCAAGAGCATCGGCATCTACCCCGTGGGCTCGCTGGTGCGCCTCGCCTCGGGCCGCCTGGGTGTGGTGACCGAGCAGTCGCCGGGCAAGCTGATCGCGCCGCGCGTGAGGGTGTTCTACTCCACCCGATCCGAGTTGCGCATCCCCCCAGAGCTGGTGGACCTGTCCGAGCCCGACTGCCGCGACAAGATCATCGCGCGCGAGGACCCGGCGCGCTGGCAGTTCCCCGACCTCGCGCAACTCTGGTCCGACCTGCCCGATCCTCGCTGGTAGCGCCCGAGGTGCACCAACGCGCTGCACGGCGGCGGCATCTTTGCGAGAATCGCGGGCTTGTCTTTCTGCCTTGGAACGGGCCCGTCCGGCCCTCAAGCCCCGCATGTCCTCTGCCTCCACCGCACCCCGCACCTTCACCCTGAGCGACTTCGACTTCGAGCTGCCCGAGCTGCTCATCGCCCAGCACCCGGCCCCCCAGCGCAGCGGCTCGCGCCTGCTGGACGGGCGCGCCGCCCCGCCCACCGACCGCATCTTCCGCGAACTGCCCGACCTGCTGCAGCCGGGCGACCTGCTGGTGTTCAACGACACACGCGTGGTCAAGGCCCGCGTGTTCGGCGAGAAGGCCAGCGGCGGCAAGCTGGAGCTGTTGATCGAGCGCGTGCTCACCGGCAACGAGGTCGTGGCGCACATGAAGGTCAGCAAAAAGCCGCTGCCCGGCGCCACGCTCCACCTGGCCGGCGGCGCGGCCGCGGGCGGGTTCGACGCCACGCTGCTCGGCCGCTACCCGGACGCGGACGGCCCGCTGTTTCGCCTGGCCCTGCGCGGCCCCGCGGGCGAGAGCCCCTGGGAGCTCATGGAGCGCCACGGCCACCTGCCGCTGCCGCCCTACATCGAGCGCCAGCAGGCCGGCGGCAACGACCCCCATGCCGGCGAGGACAGCGAGCGCTACCAGACCGTGTTCGCGCGCGCGCCCGGCGCGGTGGCCGCGCCCACCGCCGCGCTGCACTTCGACGATGCCGTGCTGGCCCGGCTGGCCGAGCGCGGCATCGAGCGCGCCAGCGTCACGCTGCACGTGGGCGCGGGCACCTTCCAGCCCGTGAAGACCGAGAACCTGGCCGAGCACCGCATGCACAGCGAGTGGTACGAGGTGCCGCTGGCCACGCTGGCGGCGCTGGAGCGCTGCCGCCAGCGCGGCGGCCGCGTGGTGGCCGTGGGCACGACCACGGTGCGCACGCTGGAATCCTGGGCCGCGAGCGGCCAGGCCGCGGGCGACACCAGCATCTTCATTACGCCGGGCTTTCCATTCCAGGTGGTCGACCTGCTGCTCACCAACTTCCACCTGCCCAAGAGCACGCTGATGATGCTGGTGAGCGCCTTGGCAGGCTACGAGCACATCATGCAGCTGTACCGCCACGCGGTCGCGCAGCGCTACCGCTTCTTCAGCTACGGCGACTGCATGCTGCTGGAGCGGCCCCGCGCATGAGCGCCGCGCCGGCCGGGCACAGCCCCCGCACCGCCCTGGCCGGCATCGCGCTCACGGTGGGCGCCTGCGCCTCGTTCGCGCTGCTGGACACCGCCACCAAGCTGGTGAGCGCCACCACGCCGCTGCTGCTGGCGCTGTGGCTGCGCTATGTGTTCCAGTCGCTGGTCACCAGCGCCTATGTGCTGCCACGCAGCGGCTGGCGCCCGCCGCGCACGGACCACCCGCGCTATCAACTGTTGCGCGCGGTGCTGTTCGCCGCGACCAGCCTGTTCGGCATCTTCAGCATCCGCGCCATGCCGCTGGCGGAGTTCACCGCCATCGTGGCCGCCACGCCGCTGTGCGTGACGCTCGTGGCCGCGTTGTGGCTGCGCCAGCCGGTCAGCCCACTGCGCTGGCTGCTGGTGGCCACAGGGCTGGCCAGCGTGCTGCTGATCCTGCGCCCGGGCGGCCAGTCCTTCAGCGGGGTATTGGTGCTGCCGCTGGGCATGCTGGCCTGCGGCACGGGGTACCAGATCTTGAGCAGCCGCATGGCCGGGCAGGAGGCCCCCACGACCACGCAGTTCTACACCAGCTGGATTGCCGCCGGGCTGATGACGCTGGCGGCGCCCTTCGTGTGGACCGCCATCACCAGCGCCTGGGTATGGCTGGGGCTGGTGGTCATGGGACTGTCGAGCGCGCTGGGCCATCTGTTGCTGCTGCGGGCCTACGCCTGCGCAGCGCCCGCCACGATCGCGCCGTTCCTCTACACCCAGATCGCGTTTGCCATGCTGGCCGGCTGGGCGGTGTACGGCCACATGCCGGACCGCTGGTCGCTGCTGGGCATCTGCCTGATCGCCGCCAGCGGCGCCGCGAGCGCGTGGCTGACGGTGCGCGAGCGGCGCTGATCAGTACCCGTGCTGCTGGCGGAACGCCCGCGCCTGGCCGAAGTGGCCGTTGCCGATGAACGGCACGGGCGGGCGCAGCGCCGACAACGGCGAGGGATGGTTGGAGGTAAGCACCAGGTGCCCCCGGTCCTGCGGGATGAAGGCGCGCTTGGACTGCGCATGGCTGCCCCAGAGCATGAACACCACGGGGCGCGGCCCTTCGGCCACCTCGCGGATGACGGCATCGGTCAGCTGCTCCCAGCCCTTGCCCGCGTGGCTCGCGGCCTGGCCCTCTTCCACCGTGAGACAGGTGTTGAGCAGCAGCACACCGTTCTGCGCCCACTTCACCAGGCTGCCGCCCGGGTTGGGAAACGGTGGGAGGGGTACGCCCATGTCGCGCTGCATTTCCTTGAAGATGTTCTGCAGCGAGGGCGGCAGGCGCACGCCCGGCGCGACCGAAAAGGCCAGCCCCTCGGCCTGGCCACGGCCGTGGTACGGGTCCTGCCCCAGGATGACCACGCGCGTGTCCTCGGGGGCCGTGAGCTGCAGCGCCCGCAGCGGCTGCGGCGGGAAGATGGCGGCTCCGGCCTCCAGCCGCGCCTGCAGGAAGGCCAGCAACTGCCGGCCGCGCGCGCTGGCAAAGAACGTGTCGACCAGCGGCTGCCAGCCCGGCGCGACAGGCCAGTCGGCAGGGTCGGCACTTTGCAGTTGCGTGGCGGCGGGAGTATTTAGCATCAAATCATGCTCCAAGGCTTATCCATTCTGCGCTACAAGCTATATTTACGATAGCGAATCCATTCCGTCATGCACCCGGTTGCGGCCTGCCGCCTTGGCGCGGTACAGGTTCGCATCCGCGCGCGCCAGCAACTGTTCGGGGGTGCCTTCGGCGCCGGGCACCACACAGGCCACCCCGGCACTCACCGTGACCACGGGCGCAATCGGCGAGCCGCGGTGTTCCATCTGCCGCGCATGCACGGCCCGGCACAGCGCCTGCGCCTTGGCGCGCGCGCCGTCCAGGTCGCACTCGGGCAACAGGCAGACGAACTCTTCGCCGCCGTAGCGGGCCACGAGGTCGTGCGACCGCCCCAGGCCGCCGCGCAGCGCGGCGGCCACGGCGCGCAGGCAATCATCGCCCTGCTGGTGGCCATACAGGTCGTTGAACTGCTTGAAATGGTCGATGTCCACCATCACCACGGACAGGGGCTGGCCGCTGCGCCGGCAGCGCCGCCATTCGGCCTTGAGGGTGCGGTCCAACTGGCGGCGATTGGCCAGGCCCGTCAGCCCGTCCATGAAGGCCAGCTTGCGCAGCAGTTCATGTTGCGCGCGCTGCTCGGTCACGTCCACGAAGGTGGCCATGCAATGGTCGCCAAACGCCAGCCCGCCCATGGTGATGGTGTGCAGCCTGCCGTCGCGGTCGGTGACGCGGTATTCCCTGTCCGCGATCTCGCCCCCCTGCGCGCCTGCCTGCGCCAGGTCTGCGTTCCACGCGGCGATGACCTGTTCGCGGTAGTGCGGATCGGGATAGGCGCGCGGCCACCACTGCCCCAGCGTGGGCACCTCGGCCTCGGTGTAGCCGAACAGGTCCTGGAAGCGCCGGTTGCGAAAATAGATCACGCCCGCGGCATCGATCATGCACAGCCCGATGGGCATTTCCTGCATCAGATGCCTGAGCAGGCGCTCGGTCTCCTGCAGCTGCAGCGCCTGCTGCTTGGCCAGCGTCACGTCATGGATATAGCCATGCCACAGCACGGCACCCGAGGCCGTGCGCGCGGGCCGCGCCTGGCCGCTGACCCAGCGCTCGCGCTCCCCGGGCACGAGCACGCGGTACTCGGTGCGCCACAGCTCCAGGGTCTGCGCGGATGCCAGCAGGCTTTCGCGCAACGCCTGCAGGTCGTCGGGGTGGATGCGCGCGAAGACCTGCTCCGCATCCACGCACAGGGCCTGCGGGGGAAGCCCGTAGATGTCCTGCACCCCGGGGCTGGCGTACGGGAAGTGGCTGCGTCCGTCGGGCTCGCGCTGGTATTGGTACAGCGCGCCGGGAACGTTCTCGGCCAGGCGGTCCAGCGTCTCCTGGTGCTGCCGCTGCGCGGTCACGTCCGTGTGGGTGCCGATGAGGCGGGTGGGTCGGCCGCTGGCGTCGCGCGCGGTCACCTGGCCGCGGTCCTGCACCCATTTGTAGCTGCCGTCCTTGCAGCGCATGCGGTGCACGTTCTCATAGACCGCCGTTTCACCCGCCAGGTGGCGCGCCACGTCGGCGTGCACGCGCGCCAGATCGTCGGGATGCACGCGGCTTTCCCATTCCTGCAGGCTGTCGCCGATGTCGCCTTCTGCGTAGCCGAGCATGGTCTTCCATACCGGCGAGAAATACACCGTGCCCGAGGCCATGTCCCAGTCCCACACGCCCTGCTGGGTGGCGTGCAGCACCGCCTGCCAGCGGGCCTGCAAGGCGGCTTCCTGGGCAGCCAGCGCCTGCTCGCGGTGCCACAGCTGGCGGCGCCGGCGCTGCATGAAGCCCAGGCCCAGCCCAATGGCAACCCCCGTCAGCAGCCATGCCACACCCAGCGTCCAGGCGCGCGCGCGCCAGGCGGCGAGCACCTGGCTCCAGTCCCGCGCGACGGCCGCAACCAACGGCTTGTCCATGTGCAGGTGCGCCGGAAAGATGGTGCGCAGCGCCACCAGCCGCTCGGTCGGGTCCGGCTCCATCGCGCCGACGAAGAGGCTTTCCATCCGCCCGCTGTCCAGGTGCGCCTGAAAGAGCGTTCCGGGCTGCGCCAGCGTGGCGCCCAGCAGCCCCGCCCGTTCGGGCACGCGCAGGAAGCGCACGCCGTCGCCGTGCACCAGGGTGCTCTCCACGTCGGGGGTGTAGCGCACGGAATCCAGCAGGGTCTTGAACTCCTCGGGGTCCAGCGTCGCGGTGACCACGCCCCCAAACAGCCCATCCTCCGCCGGTACGGGGCGCGACAGCGTGATGGCCCAGACACCCAGCACCGTGCGCATGGGCGCGCTGACGATCAGCGAGGGCTGCTCGCGGCTTGCCAGTCGCCGCGCCGACTGGAAGTAATCGCGGTAGGCGAGGTTCTCTCCGAGCAACTCGGCACGGCTGGAGGCGACCACCGTACCCTCGGCATCCAGCACGGTCAGCGTGCGCACGCCGGTCATGGCGTCGCTGAAGGCCCGCAGCCGCTCGTTGAATGGCAAGGCGCCTTCAGGGCGCGCGCGCCACTGCGCCAGGTTCGCAACAATATCCCCCAGCGCCTGGTTCACGGCATGCAGTTGGCGCTCCAGGTTCTCATGGACGATATGCACCTGGTGCGCGACCTGCTGGCGCTCGCGTGCCTCGGTGTCCCGCCGCTCCAGGATCAGCACGACCGCAATCAGCGCCCCCAGCGCCAGCCACAGGCCCGCCAGCAACCACCACTCCCTGCGAAAACGCTCGGCCTGCGTATCCGGTCTCTCGCGCAAGGCAACTCCTCCATGCGGGCACGATAAGAATGGCCGGGTAACCGCCTCAGACAAGGCTCATCGACGCGGCCCGATGACTTTCATGGGCCCAGTATGCCGCCACCGCCCCAACCCCGGGGGACGCCCGGCCTGCGGCCGTCAGGCGAACAGCTGGGCCAGCGCCCGCCCCGGGTCGGGCGCGCGCATGAAGGCCTCGCCCACCAGGAACGCATTCACGCCGGCATCGCGCAGCGTGTGCACATCCACCGGCGCAAGGATGCCAGACTCGGCCACCAGCAGGCGGTCGGCGGGCACTTCCTTCTTCAGGTCCAGCGTGGTCTGCAGGCTGACCTCGAAGGTGCGCAGGTTGCGGTTGTTGATGCCCACGAGCGGCGTCTGCAGGCGCAGCGCGCGCTCCAGCTCGGCGCCGTCGTGCACCTCCACCAGCACGGCCATGTCCAGGCTGCGGGCGATCTGCTCCATCTCGGCCATCAGGCCATCCTCGAGGCAGGCGGCGATCAGCAGCACGCAGTCCGCTCCAAAAGCGCGCGACTCGTAGATCTGGTACGGATCGATCATGAAGTCCTTGCGCAGCACCGGCAGCGGGCAACTGGCGCGTGCCTGCTTCAGGTAATCGGGCTGGCCCTGGAAGAACTGGCGGTCGGTCAGCACCGACAGGCAGGCCGCGCTGACCTTGCCGTCGCCCTCGGCGTAGCTTTGCGCGATGTCGGCCGGGATGAAATCCTCGCGGATCACGCCCTTGCTGGGGCTGGCCTTCTTGATTTCGGCGATCACGCCGGCCTGGCCCTGGTCGATCTTGGCGCGCAGCGCGCCCACGAAGTCGCGCGTGAGCACGCGGCTCTCGGCGTCGCGGCGCATGTCGGTGAAGGACACGCGCTTTTGCGCGGCGGCCACTTCCTCGACCTTCACGTCGCAGATTTTCTTCAGGATGTCCGACATGCTTGCTTCCTTGCTCCCCGCAGGGAGCGTCAATGGTGACGGCGCGCACTGGCGCCAGCGCCCGTCCCGCTCATTCGCGCGGAGGTACCGGGCCCTTGTGGCCTTGCGTGGGCGGTGCCGGGCCGCGCACCACCTTCATGATGATGCGGTGCATCACGATGCCCACGACGATGAACAGCAGCGACACGCCCAGCACGATCCACGTCGCGGGGTCGTTCCAGATGGGAGCGTCCAGCAGGCTCATCGCCGTGCGCTCAGGCCGCGAGCTTCTGGGTGTAGGCGACCAGCTGCTGCAGCTTGGCCAGGGCCGCGCCGCTGGCCAGGGCCTGCTGGGCGCGGCGCAGGCCGTCTTCCAGCGAGTCGGCCACGTTGGCAGCATACAAGGCGGCACCGGCGTTCAGGCAGACGATGTCGCGCGCCGGGCCTTCGTCGCCCTGCAGCACGCCCATCAGCATGGCCTTGGATTCGGTCGGGTTCTCCACGCGCAGCGCCCGCGTGCCTGCCATGCGCAGGCCGAAGTCCTCGGGGTGGATCTCGTACTCGCGCACCGCGCCGTCTTTCAATTCGCCCACCAGCGTGCCCGCGCCCAGGCTGATTTCGTCCAGCCCGTCACGGCCGTAGACCACCAGCGCGTGCTCGGCGCCCAGGCGTTGCAGCGCACGCACCTGGATGCCCACCAGGTCTTCGTGGAACACGCCCATGAGGATGTTGGGCGCACCTGCCGGGTTGGTCAGCGGCCCCAGGATGTTGAAGATGGTGCGCACGCCCAGCTCCTTGCGCACCGGCGCCACGTTCTTCATGGCGGGGTGGTGGTTGGGCGCGAACATGAAGCCGATGCCCACGTCGCCAATGCACTGCGCGATCTGCGCAGGCTGCAGGTTGATGTGCACGCCCAGCGCCTCCATGGCGTCGGCGCTGCCGCTCTTGCTGCTGACGCTGCGCCCGCCATGCTTGCTGACCTTGGCGCCCGCGGCGGCGATCACGAAGGTGGCGCAGGTGGAGATGTTGAAGGTGTTGGCGCCGTCGCCGCCCGTGCCCACGATGTCCACGAGGTGCTTGGTGTCGTGCACCTGCACCTTGTGGGAAAACTCGCGCATCACCTGCGCGGCGGCGGTGATCTCGCCGATGGTTTCCTTCTTCACGCGCAGGCCGGTGGTGATGGCCGCGGTCATGACGGGCGAGAGTTCGCCGCTCATGATCATGCGCATGAGGTGCAGCATCTCGTCGTGGAAGATCTCGCGGTGCTCGATGGTGCGCTGCAGCGCTTCCTGGGGGGTGATGGGGGTCATGGAAGTACCTCTATTTTGATAGCTGCTTGCGCTTGCTGTATATGCATTTCAAGCATTTTTCGCAGTGAATTCGTTGACAGGCAAGCGCTGGCAGCTATTATTTTTGATCCAGGAAGTTCTTGAGCATCGCGTGGCCGTGCTCGGTGAGGATGCTCTCGGGGTGGAACTGCACGCCCTCGATGGCCAGCTCGCGGTGGCGGATTCCCATGATCTCGCCGTCGTCCGCCCAGGCCGTCACCTCCAGCACTTCGGGGCAGCTCGCGCGCTCGATGGACAGGGAGTGGTAGCGGTTCACCGTGAACTGCTTGGGCAGGCCTGCGAACACGCCCGTCTGCGTGGTGGTGATGACGCTGGTCTTGCCATGCATGAGTTGCTGCGCCCGGATGATCTTGCCGCCGAAGGCCGCGCCAATGCTCTGGTGGCCCAGGCACACGCCCAAGATGGGGAGCTTGCCGGCGAAGTGCTGGATCGCCGCCACCGAGATACCCGCCTCGGCCGGCGAGCAGGGCCCGGGCGAGATCACCAGCCGGTCGGGCGCACGCGCGGCAATGCCCTCCAGCGTGATCTCGTCGTTGCGAAACACCTCGACTTCGGCGCCCAGCTCGCCGAAGTACTGCACGATGTTGTAGGTGAAGCTGTCGTAGTTGTCGACCATCAGGAGTCTCATGATTCTAAGTCCTTGATTTCATTAATGTTTTTCATTACACACAACCTCCATTACCCACTTTATTACACACATCGACAGTTGATTGCGATGGACGAAGCGCGAGCATGTGCTGGCTCAAGGTAGCAAGGGCTCCTGAGAGATGTCTTGGCGTGCGCCAGTGCGGTGTACTGACGCAGCGACGGCGCCCGCATGCCAGGGCCAAGTGCTGAGACTGGGCGGACAGACCTACCCCTCGCGGCGACACAGCGCGCGGGGCATCAGTTCTACGACGGGGCTGGGGTGCCAAGGGCATCGGGCAATCTCCTCAAATCTTGGAGCCGCCGTGCCGGGGAGCCTTCTTGAAACCTTGCCTGCCGGTACGGCGGCAAGGTGCGGTCAAGACCGCAACGACATGCCGCTTCCTATTGGAAGCGCCACCACAGAGCGATGTTGGTCGAAGCGGTACGGGTCATGGACAGACCAAAGTGTTGAATTTAAAAGCCAGAACTCGGCCCGAGTACACCCGAACGGAATTCCAAAGTAAGCCTGGGGAATTTTACCATGAGCATGTTAGGCAAAGCCACTTCCTGGAATGCCAGGGCATTCATCACCCCGCCCATCTACCTCGGACCGGACGACAACACTTCCAGTCTCGAAACCAGAGAGCAAGTAGACCAACTGCTACGGACTTGTGAGCATCGAATCTCAGGTTGGCAGTCATCTGGACCTGCGCGGGTGATGCTATATCGCTATATCAGCATCCGGGGCAGATATGACACCGCCGGATTTTCTCTGCCGACCCTAGGTCCCGGAGAACAGAAGCCGTTGATCGCAGCTTCTGAAACCATCGCCGTATCAGACCATACCAAATCGGTTTTGCGGGGAACAGCGCAGCGCATGACGCTGGTACCGTGAGCGCCAATATCGAGCTTTCGTCCTCATCGCTCGATGGGCCGGCAACCGATCGATTCTTGCACAACGAGCAAGACGAGGCCACCTACAGCGGACGCCAAACCAATCACCTCGCCCGTCTACGTTCAGGGCATCTTCCCAGGCACCCGCGGAAGGTCATAACGACACAGCAGCCCTTGGCAGGGCAAGAAAGGAGCCGGTGATGTAGCGCTTCCGAAAGGAGACGAAGACATGCACAAGGACATTCCAACATCGAAGGTGTTCTATCGTCCCATCGAGGCTGCCATACGGTGGGCCGGGTTGCTGCGGTACCTGCCGATAATCCTGGCTGCGATCGCGTCACCGCGCTTCCTGCCTCCATCGTTGAATTGCCCGCGATGGAATGAGTGCCGGCTGTACTCGGAGCGTATCTATGACGGCATCCTCAACGGGGAGCTGCCCTACGGCCAGAACGGCATCACGCTCAATGATCCGAAGCTGCTGCAGTCGCCGGATCTGACCGTTCGCCATGTCGATCTGAAGCGCTGGATGCGCAACCACTATCCCGAGCACCGGCCAGGATTCCTGTTCAGCCGTGGCGAACGCATGGCGCATCCTTTTATCACCTTGGAAACAGGACAGGCGATCCTGATCGAGCGACTGGCCCTTCAGGCGGCCCTGGAGCATGCGCGTCGCCAGATGCAGGAATTGCAGGAGCAGCGCGACACCTTGCTCAAGCAGTCCACCGCGCTGCTGGCTTCCAAGCAATGCGAGATCAGCGAGCGAGCGGAGACGACGTATCTCAACATCATCGGCGGGATGCTGACGCTGATGCTGGGCCAGTCCCCTTCGGGTGTGCCCTATTCCAGCTTCAAAACACAGGAGGCACTCGTCTCGGCATTGGTCGCCCACTTCGGCGGCACCATGGGCATCACGGAGCGAACCTTGAACGGCAAGTTCGCCAACGCCAGGAAGTACGTCCGTAGCGCAAGCGCATGAGGTTTTTCCAGCTTGTATGTGCAGTCGCGGAGATTGCATTTGCAATGTCTTTCCACAGCCATGTCTATTGAATAGAGGTCACGCCAACAAACGCCACCGAGCGTTCAGGAGTGACCGCCATGTCGCAGACCCCTGTACTCCCGCCGAACGAGCGCCGCATCCTGCGGCTCGATGAAGTCGAAGCGAAGTCCGGCTTCAAACGCGCCCACATCTACAACCTGATGAAGAAGCGCCAGTTCCCTCAGGCGCTGCGCCTGGGCGTGCGCGCTGTCGGCTGGGATTCGATCGAAATCGACCAGTGGATCGCCGAGCGCCTCAACCACCGGACCTGACCCGCTCTCCCGCGGACTTCCCATTCCCAGCCGGAGAGCGCCATGCAGGTCGTGTCCATCATTTCAACGAAGGGCGGCGTCGGCAAGACCACGACGGCCGCCAACCTGGGCGGGCTCGCCGCGGACGCGGGCCTGCGCGTGCTGCTGCTCGATCTCGACGTGCAGCCCACCTTGTCCTCCTACTACGAACTGACCCAGCGCGCGCCTGGCGGCATCTATGAGCTGTTGGCCTTCAACGAGCGCGACCTTGGCCAGCTCGTGTCCCGCACGATCATCGCGGGCCTGGACCTGGTGCTGTCCAACGACCACCGGGGCGAGCTGAACACGTTGTTGCTGCATGCGCCGGATGGCCGCCTGCGGTTGCGGCATCTGCTGCCAGCACTTGCTCCCCTCTACGACCTGGTGCTGATCGACACCCAGGGCGCGCGTTCCGTGCTGCTGGAGATGGCGGTGCTCGCCTCCGATCTCGCGCTGTCGCCCGTCACGCCGGAGATCCTCGCGGCACGCGAGCTGCGGCGCGGCACCATGCAGTTGCTCGAAGACATTGCGCCGTACCGGCACCTGGGTATCGAACCGCCGCCGCTGCACTTGCTCATCAACCGCGTCCACCCGGTGTCCGCCAACGCACGGCTGATCCAGCAGGCCCTGCGCGACCTGTTCCAGGACCATGCCGGCATCCGCGTGCTCGCCACCGACGTGCCGGCCATCGAAGCCTATCCGCGCGCCGCGACGCGCGGCCTGCCGGTGCATCGGGTCGAGCACCGCCAGCCGCCCGGCAGAGTCGCCCCTGCCGCGCTCGACACGATGCGCGCGCTCGCCAGCGAGTTGTTCCCGCAATGGCAGGACCGACTGGCTCAAGTATCCGGCCGCCCGCAGCGACCTCTTGATGCCGGGAGGCCCCATGGCAAACGCACATGAACTGGCCCGCGGCCACAAGCGGCTGCGCGCCTTGATCGAGTTCGCGGTGGGCGAAGGCTGGCACGTCAAGGGCACGCGTGGCGGGCACCTCAAGTTCACCAAGGCCGGCTGCGCGGCGATCTACACGAGTTCGACAGCGAGTGACCACCGGGCCGAATTGAACGCCCGTGCGCAGATCCGCCGCGCCGAGCGAGAGGCCCGCATGGCGCCGGCCGGCGGTCGTGGGGACTGCGAGGGGTGCGGCCATGGCTGACATGACCTCGCAGGACATGGCAGGCAAGCTGCTCGCGGCCGGCTTCGAGCGCAGCGGCCCAGCGGCTACGGCCTTGAGCGACCCGATCGCGGACACGCCCATGGTCGTGACGCTGGACCAGTTGCGGCCCTACGACCATGACCCGCGCATGAAGCGCAACCCGGCTTACGAGGAAATCAAGGCGTCCATCCGCGAGCGCGGCCTGGACGCGGCGCCGGCTATCACGCGCCGGCCCGGCGGGGACCACTACATCATCCGCAACGGCGGCAACACGCGGCTGGCGATCCTGCGCGAACTCTGGTCGGAGACCAAGGACGAACGCTTCTTCCGCATATCGTGCCTGTTCCGGCCATGGCCTGAGCGCGGCGAGATCGTCGCGCTGACCGGGCACCTTGCCGAGAACGAACTGCGCGGCGGCCTCACGTTCATCGAGCGAGCGCTCGGCGTCGAGAAAGCACGCGAGTTCTACGAGCAGGAGAGCGGCGCCGCCCTGAGCCAGTCGGAACTGGCCCGCCGCCTGGCGGCCGATGGCTTCCCCGTCCAGCGATCGCACATCACCCGCATGGCCGACGCTGTGCGCTACCTGCTGCCCGCCATTCCCAGTGTGCTTTATAGCGGCCTGGGGCGCCACCAGGTCGAGCGGCTGTCGGTCATGCGTACGGCCTGCAAACGCACCTGGGAGCACTATGCCAAGGACCGCTCGCTGCCGCTGGACTTCGACAGCTTTTTTCAGGAGGTGCTGGCGCAGTTCGACACGCAGGGCGACGAGTTCGCGCCGCAGCGCGTGCAAGACGAGCTGATCGGCCAGATGTCCGAGCTGCTGGGCATCGGCTACGACGTGCTGGCGCTGGATCTGACCGAATCGGAAAGCCGCCACCGGGCGCTGGTCAGTGACCCGACGCCACCTGCGGCGCAGCCGGCGTTGCCTTCGCCCACCGCCGGCACGCCGACTCCGCCGGGCGCAGCATCGTCCATCGCCACGCCTGCAGCGGCGGACGGTCCTCCACCCGCCAGCCCTCCGGCGTCCGAGCCCACCTTGCGCCACGACGACAAGGCGGCTAGCGAAGCGGCCACGGGAAGCCCGGCGGCTGCACCGAGCGATCTGCTTCGTGAGCACATCGTCTCGCCGGCACCGACGACCGAACGGCTGCAGTCGATCCAGCGCATGGTCGCCGACCAGTTGGGCGATGCGCTGCCGCCCGACTTCTCGGCGAGCGTGTTGCAGTCCATCCCGGTGCAAGCCGGCGGACTCTATCCGATCTCCGATGTCTGGTACATCGACGCGGGCCTGGACACGCCCGATCGGCTGCGCATCCACATCGCGCAGTTCGCGCGCGAGATCGCCGGGGAGGCAGGCCTGGACGAGTACATCGAGGATCGCGCCGATGGCATCGGGTTTGCGTGCCGCGCCCGCGGCCAAGCCCCGTCGCCGCTCGGCCGCGCGGTGCTGACGCTCCTCACTTCCCTGACGGGTCAGCCCGTCGCCGAAGCGGGCCTGGACGGCGCGCAGCTCGCCACCGACCTGCCGACCCTGTTGCACGGCCAGAGCCAAGGCCATGGCAGCGGCGCAAGGCGCTTGAGCGACACGGCGTTGGTCAAGCTCTTTCGGCTGCTCCGCTTGGCCCGGCGTCTGCTGGACCTGGAAGCCGGCACCACGGCGCCCGGGACGTGAGCGAGGGAGGTCGCATGTCCACATCGCATCCGCTCAACCAGGCCGTGATCGCCCAGGCGCTGTATGACCTTCGCAACGGCCAACTGCGCCGCTGCAAGGCCATGGGCTTCGGCGAGGCCGAGCTGGATGCGCTCAAGCACCCCGCGCTCATCAGCGTGCTGGCCAACGCCAGCGTCTCGTGGTGCTCGGTCACGGTCAACCGCGAAGTGCTGCAGCGCCTGCTCAACCAGGCACAGGACGTGGAGAAGGAAATCGCCACGGTCGATCGCATGCTGCGGCTGGGGGCCAGCACGGAGATGGTCAGCCGCTTCTATGGCCTGACCCATCAGGAAGTCGCCCTGCGGCGGGAGATCCTCGGCCTGCCCAAGCGCAAGGGGCGCCACCCCGTCCTGGACGAGACCCAGGACACCGAACTGTGGCGGCAATGGAAAGCCGTGACCAGCAGCAGGAACGTCGATCTGGAGGACGAGACCTCGATTCTCGATGCGGCCATGGACCTGGCCGAGGGCATGTCACTGCCGCTCTCGGTGGTCTGGGCCGCGATCAGGAACTGGGTCGATCAGGGATTGGGCTAGGCCATGGCCGTGGACGACACCGCCCCACGAGCCCCGCGTCAAGGCCCCATCGCACTCGCCGACCTGTTCGACGCTGCGCTGAAGGACCTCACGCCCAAGCCACATCCCAGCGCGCCAGCGCCCATGGCAGTGCCCACGCCTGCCGCGTCCGGCGACGCCTTCCTGTTCAGTGGCAATCGGCACGAGAGCGTGCCGCGGCGGCTGTTCCTCGACCGCCGCCTGACACCGCTGGAGCGCAACGCCTGGCAGGTGTTCCGGCTGATGCTCAACGACGACGGCGTCACGGCGTTCTCGACCTATGAGCAGTTGCGCCCCTGGCTGGCGTCCATGCCCTGCGCGGGACAAGCCTCCCACGAGACCGTCGCGCGGGCGCTGACGCTGCTGCGCCTCACGCGCTGGCTGAGCCTCGTGCGACGACGGCGCGACCCCAAGACCGGCCGCATCCTCGGAAACCTCTACGTCCTGCATGACGAACCCCTGACACCGTTCGAGGCCATGCAGCTCGACGCCGACTACCTGGCCCTGGTCAGCCAGTCGCTGGGGCATTCGGCCAAGGCCGTTCAGGTGGTGGGACTCAACACCCTCCAGGAGATCGCGGACGACCCGATGTTGTCCGGACGCACCTTGCCGTCGCGGCTGCAAGTGCTCGCCGAGCGCCTGGCCGACCAGGGCATCACCGCCACCGCAAGTTATCCACAGGAGGATGCGATCCACGATTCCGAAGAAGGGCCCGCCAGCCTTCTTCGGAATGGCGAACGCCCTTCTTCGGAATCCGAAGCAGGGCCGAAACCCGCGCCAGACGGCGCTCTTCGGAATCCGAAGCAGGACCGTACAGTACGTAGTAGTCGTATTGATGAAGTACGTACTACCGCGCAGGCGCGCGCGCTGGGCGACCTGCAATGGCCCAAGCGTTTCGCGGAACTGAAGGCGGAACAGCAAGCCGGCGCCAGGATGGCGTTGCAGCAAGTGGACGCTGCCCTGCGGCAGGCTGTGCTGGACGAGTGGGCCGCACGGTGCGGCAAGCATGGCATCCGCAACCCCGCCGGGTACCTGTTCGGCATCATCCAGCGCGCCATGCGCGGCGAGTTCAATGCGTGGGCCAAGCAGACCAGCCCGGCAGCGCCAACACCATCGGCGGCGCGAGCGCCACCGCCCGAGCCGCCGCGCAACGTCGTGCCGCCCGCGGTGGCCCGGCAGCACATCGAGCGCCTGCGCGATCTGCTGCGCAAATCCTGAGCGCAGGGCCTGGCAAGGCCATGAAGCAGACCTCCTTGGCGGTCGGCAGAAACGGTCCCCAGGGGACGGCTGTGTGGTGAAACGCCGGACGACGGCGCGACATGCTGCGCAAAACCTGAGTAGAGCGCCTGCAAGACCATGAAGCAGACCTCCATGGCGCTCAACGGAACGGTCCACTGGGGACGGCTGCGCGGCGAAGGATCGTGTCGAACGGCAGCGCGACGTGCGGTGCAGTACGCATACCGTCAACGACCGAGGCACGGAGCGCCAACGTGAATGCTCCGGCCTCCAAGGGACCGTTGCGCGCTGCGCCGCCAGCGCGCATAGAACCGGGGGCCGGCTCATTTCGGTTTGTTGACTGACTGCCTTCCGCTGCATGCGGATGCTGGCGGCTCCCTGTCCAACTGCGAGCGCTCACCATGGCAACCAGCAACGAACCATTGCAACTCAACCTCGGCTCCCTGCGCAGCGCGATGTCGCTGACGCTGCACACGCATCACGCTTCCCGCATCTGGCACGGCCGCGCCGCCGCCGAAGGGCGACCCGGCATCGTCGGCCTGAACGGCTACATCGCGGTGATGAATAAGATGAAGCGCGGCTCGGAGCAGGACGACCCCTACAGCGACTGGTGGATGCTGCGCATCGAGGACAAGCTCGACCAGACCAGGACCACGCTGCAGACCTTGCGCAAACAAGTGGACCAGGCACTGGCGGGCGTGCCTGCGGCATTGAGCCTGGGCGAGAACCTCAACGTGCAGCCCGTCAAGCTGCCGCTGTTCGTCAATGCGCAGTTGGGCTTTGCCGCCGTCTATCTCCTGGCCGACTACGACGACATCGCGCGCAAGCTGATCCTCGCCCACCACACCGCGCTGATCGACCGCAGCACTTTGGAGCGCTGGCTCAACGAGGGCGCGCACGCGCTGCGCAGCCTGTTCTCGCTGGCCCAGCAGTACCGCTACTCGGGCTGCACCCGCGACGATTTCGCGGCGAAGAATGCCGCAGCGCGGGTCGCGCTGGAGAAGTTCGGCGAGTTGCCGCAGGACGTCCTCGAAGGCACGCGCCGCTCGACGTTTGCGCCACCCATGGTGCGCCGTGGTCTGCAACAGCGCGGTGAGAATCCTGCCGCAGCCGCTACCAGCGTCGATGGTGATGCGGCCGCTGCTGCCGACCCGTCCGAAGGCGCAGCCACTGCCGGCGAGGACGAATCCGCATGAGCGATCTGAACCAGCCGACCCGCTACTTCCGGGGCCTGCAACAGGGAGCCTTCATGCGCCTGGAACACGCGGCCTCTCTAAAAGGCCTTTTAAAGCCTTTTAAAGGTAAAGGGGACTTGGAGGCCTGGGCCAGCCAGTGCTTCGCCATGCGCGACGAGTTGATCGGCCTGGCGCAGCGACAAGTGCTGCAACAGGCCGGTGGGCATCCCTTCCATCTGCTGCCCGTGGAACTGGCCCAGCAGACCACTGGCGCGGGAACGACGTTCCTGCGCTGGCGCAGGAACGACCGCTCGGCCATGGGCGTGGCCCTGTGGCAGGAGCTGATGGCGAGCACCAGCACGCCGGTCAACCTGCTGGCCGACCTGCACGCGATCGAGCTGCAGCGCATCACGCTGAACATGCAGATCAGCCTGTTGCACACCCTGGGTAGGCAGGCCCAGGAGTGCGCCAGCAAGGCCGCCGAGGCGGAAGACGCCTACCTGCGCCGGCTCGCGTCCATACCCCCCGGAGTGCGCGATCGGTGATCGCGTCGGGCACCCCAGCACGCGCCCGACGCCGACATGGCACGGGTATTTCAACCACCAAGGAGATTGCACCATGAGCACGCATTTTTCGGGCGAAGGCAACATCGGCTCGCCCCCCGAGTACCGGGAGTTCCCCAACGGCAACGACGAACCGCGGCGCTTGTTGCGGCTGAACGTGTATTTCGACAACCCCGTTCCCACCAAGGGCGGTGACTTCGAGGACCGCGGCGGCTTCTGGGCGCCGGTGGAAATCTGGCACCGCGACGCCGCACACTGGAAGGACCTTTACCAGAAGGGCATGCGCGTGCTGGTCGTCGGCCGCATGGAGCGCGAACCCTGGACCGACAACGAGGATCAGCCGCGCGAGACCTGGCAGATCAACGCGCGCAGCGTCGGCATCCTGCCGTTCCGCATCGAGTCCGTCGTTCTGAGCCCCAAATCGCAGGAGACCGCACAGGACGCGCAGCCCAAGCCCCAGGCCGCCCAGGAACCGGCAGCGTCGAAGGAGCCCAAGCGCAGGAAGTGATCCGGCGTGGGGGCGGCCGCAGTACGTTGCCGCCCCCCATGTCCTCGCGAGCTATCCCCAGGGGATAGCTCCATCAGCGTCCACCGGCTTCCGCGCGCTCCCGAACATCGCGGCTCCCGGCTCGCACACCGCCGGCCGCACGCCATCCCGCCCAAGCCGTTCCATCGGCGTGAAAGCGGTCGCTGCCGCATGCAGCTTGTTTGCTGCTGCCCCAACAGGCGCTCGGCATCCTCGATCCCAGCAACTCCATGAACAACGGGAAGCGGATGGACGGACATGCGGCTGTTTCTGTGCGAGAAGCCCTCCCAGGGCAAAGACATCGGCCGGATTCTCGGCGCCACGCAGCGCGGTGAAGGCTGCCTCAACGGCTCCGGTGTCACGGTCACCTGGTGCATCGGCCATCTCGTCGAAGCGGCAGCACCCGAGGTCTATGACGCGGCGCTCAAGCGCTGGTCGCTGGAACAGCTGCCCATCATTCCCCAGCAGTGGCGGGTCGAGGTCAAGCCGAAGACCGCCACGCAATTCAAGGTCGTCAAAGCGCTTCTGGCGAAGGCGACCCAGCTTGTCATCGCCACTGACGCCGACCGCGAAGGCGAACTGATCGCACGCGAGATCATCGACCTGTGCGGCTACCGCGGTCCCATCGAACGCCTGTGGCTGTCGGCGCTCAACGATGCGTCCATCCGCACCGCGCTCGCCAAGCTGCGGCCCTCGGCCGAGACGCTGCCGATGTATTACTCGGCGCTGGCGCGCTCGCGCGCCGACTGGCTCGTGGGCATGAACCTCAGCCGGCTGTTCACCGTGCTCGGGCGGCAGGCCGGCTACGATGGCGTGCTGTCGGTCGGGCGTGTACAGACCCCGACGCTCAAACTCGTGGTGGACCGCGACCGAGAGATCGCGGCCTTCGTGTCCGTGCCGTACTGGGCCATCGACGTGTCGCTGTCCGCAGGCGGTCAGACGTTCACCGCGCAGTGGGTGGCACCCGATGCCAGCACCGACGACGCCGGCCGCTGCCTGCGGCAGCCCGTCGCACAGCAGGCCGCGCAGCAGATCCGCGCCGCGGGCAGTGCCCAGGTGGTGTCGGTCGAGACCGAGCGCGTGCGCGAAGGCCCGCCGCTGCTGTTCGACCTGGGCACCTTGCAGGAAGTCTGTTCCAAGCAGCTTGGGCTGGACGTGCAGGAAACCTTGGAGATCGCCCAGGCCCTGTACGAGACGCACAAGGCCACGACGTACCCGCGCTCGGATTCGGGCTACCTGCCCGAAAGCATGTTCGCCGAAGTGCCCACGGTCCTGGACAGCCTGCTCAAGACCGATCCCACGCTGGCCCAGATCATGGGCCAGCTCGACCGCACCCAGCGCTCGCGCGCCTGGAACGACGGCAAGGTGACGGCGCACCACGGCATCATCCCGACGCTCGAACCCGCGAATCTCTCCGCCATGAGCGAGAAGGAACGGGCGTTGTACCGGCTGATCCGGGCACATTACCTGGCCCAGTTCCTCCCGCACCACGAGTTCGACCGCACCGTGGCGGATCTCTCCTGCGGCCAGCAGAAGCTGGTGGCTACGGGCAAGCAGGTCGTCGCCCGCGGCTGGCGCCTGGTGCTGGCCGAGTCCGAACGTGAAGGCAGCGCCGATGAGGATGGCGACGCCCCCGTGCGCACCCAGGTGCTGCCTGCGCTGCGTGACGGGATGGCATGCCAGGTCGCCGGGGCCGACATCAAGGCCCTCAAGACGATGCCGCCCAAGCCCTATACCCAGGGCGAACTGGTCAAGGCGATGAAGGGCGTTGCGCGTTTCGTGACCGACCCGCGCCTGAAGCAGAAGCTCAAGGACACGACGGGCATCGGCACCGAGGCGACGCGGGCCAACATCATCAGCGGGCTGATCGCCCGCGGCTATATCGTGAAGAAGGGGCGCTCCATCCGCGCATCGGATGCGGCGTTCACGCTGATCGACGCCGTGCCCGCGGCGATTGCCGACCCCGGCACCACCGCCGTCTGGGAACAGGCGCTGGACATGATCGAGGGCGGACAACTCACCCTGGATGTGTTCATCGGCAAGCAGGCCGCCTGGATTTCGCAGTTGATCGCGCAATACGGCAGCACGTCCCTGTCCATCAAGGTTCCCCAAGGACCGGCTTGTCCGCAGTGCGGCGCACCCACGCGCCAGCGAACCGGCAAGAGCGGCCCGTTCTGGTCGTGCAGTCGCTACCCCGACTGCAAAGGCACGCTGCCGGTGGCAACCGGCACGTCCAGGCGTGGTGCCTCGCGTCCACGCCGTACCAGTGGCGGTGGCCGCAAAGGCGCCTGACCGCCCCCGTTCCCCGTGAGCCATGCCCGCCATCGGCGGCGTGGCCCGTGTCCCGCATGCCCTGCGGGACGCCCCAGCGCGCAACGCCTTCTTGCTCCGTGTGCGCGTCCCGTCCGGCCGGCCCCGGCCGCGGGACCTGAAGGTGGCTTCTCCGCGAACCGCACCCCGCGCGTTCTCCTCGTCTGCATTCCTTCCGCCGCTGCGAAGGGTCCCCCGATGGCTTGCCTGTGCGAGCCATCCGGAGACCCTTCGCGGTCAGCGGTATTCGGTGCCGGTGCCCGCCGGCGCAAAAACGGGCTCCCTTTGTGCGCGGATGTGCGCCAGACGATGCCGGCCCCAGCCACGACATGGGCCGGGTGTGATTGCTGGATGAGCAGACGGTTCTAGCGACGACCGGGCCTGCCAATCAGCCCACGGGTGGTTCTTCTTTCCTCCCGAGCCGAAGGCCCCTGGGGCCTTCGGCGCCTTTCTCCTGCCTTTCAACGCCCCGGCCAGGGCGATGGCCCTGCGCCACACGAACGGGAGACCCACATGACCGCCAACATTGCAATCCGCCTCACTACGCACCGCCGATGCACCGAACTGCAAGGCGATCGGCAATTCCATGGCCGTGCTGTGCGTCGCGTGGCTGGGGACGCCGGCTGGTGCAGTACCTGCACAAGACGAGATCGATCGCTTCGGATTGATGCAAGACGCGGCCGGCGGGTCGCGCGATCCTCCCTCCTGCATTGCCGACGCATCGGCAACAGCCAGCAGCCAGGGTGTCCAGACTGCCGTGGGTTCCGCCCACGCCACCCGCCAGTTCGCCCCGGCATCTCTCCGGCGAACGCTGCCCACCGGGCATCGATGCCACCTTCCTCCAACCCACGGGATGTATGCCGCGTCCCGTCAGGGGCGTGTCGTCAACCCGGTCGATATCAGGACTTCCCATGGACACCATCACCCGACAAGACCGCATCACCCTCAAGAACCTCAAGGTCGCGGATTTCGCGAGCGAGGAAACGCTGTGCTTCACCGCCACCGTCATGTTCGACGGCAGGCCCATCGCCGAAGCCCGCAACGACGGACACGGCGGCTCGACGTTCGTGCGCGCGTTGCAAGGCCAGGCCGCGCTGCTGGCCCAGGCCGAGGAATTCGCCAAGAGCCTGCCGCCGGCATCGCTCGACGTCGAACGCGAAGACGACGAGCCGCTTCTCATCGACATGACGCTCGACTTCCTAGTGGACCAATTGGCCGATGCCATGCACGCGGAGCGCAAGCTGCGCACCGCGTTCAACCGCGACATCGGCAACAAGGTGCTGTTCATCAAGGACGGCAGGCTGCTGTTCCTCAAGGGCATCAAGCTCAAGGCCATTGCCGACCGCGCAGCGTATTTCGCAAAGCTGCGCAGCCGACAGGACCAGCCCATCGTCATCCTGGCCGAGCTGCCAGCGGACGAGGCATTCGCCATCTGGAAGCAGCATGTCCTGGGCGACAAGCCCCGCTGATCCAGCCTCACCGCACCGTCATGACCGCCCCGCACTTGCTGCGGGGCTTTTCTTTGTCTCTGCGTACATCAATCGGGGCTGGACCAGATGCCGATTTCCAACTGACGTGGCGCGCCCCCCCCACGAAGCTGCCCGCATGCTCGCTGATTCGTCAGCACATGCCAGCAGCCAGGGTTTCAGGCTGCCGCGGGGTTCTCCCCGCGCAACCCACCAGTCCGCATCGCATCCATTGCGCGGACGCGCGTCGCCAAGACGCTGATGCTTTTTTTCAACCGCGTGCGGGAGCTGCCATCCCGTGAGGGACAGGGCCCCGCTTTTCCAAGGAGCCCATCCATGTCCCAGCAAGCCTCTTTCGGCCGATTCGGTCAATTGGCCTTGACCTACTGCGGCAAGTTCCTGCCGCTCGAAGTCCTGCACAGCGCCGCCGGCCACTACATCGGCACGCGCGATACCGAAGGTCCCGTTTCGCGGGAATCTCGTGAGTACTTCCGCAGCCATGCCGCGGCTCAACGTGCCCTCGAAAGAGGCGGCTGGTCCCAGCTCGCCGTTCCCTGATCCAACTGGAGGAATCACGTCATGAACCAGCTACTGCCGCAGGAAGTCGTCGATCAGATCGTTCGGGAAGAACGGCATTTCAGCGCCGCGCCCCAAGCCTTTTTCGAGGCATGGAAGCGTGGTGTCGAGATCGCCGGCCCGCAATGGTTTGGCGATGGCACCCGTGAAGGTCTGAACCAGGCCAAGAGCAAGTGGGATCTGCGCCCCGACATGCTGCGCCTCAACGACGCCCTCGGCGTCCTGAGCAGCGGGGAACGCATGTTCCTGTCCGCGATGGTCAGCTTCTACAACGCGCGCGAGGGCGGTGCCATGCTCAAGCGCTGCCACTTCAACGGGTTGTCGGACTTCGACGGCCTCGATCTGCCTCGTCGCCAGGTGATCGCCGACCTCCTGCTGAACTACAGCGGTTGGTGAGCCGGTCCCCGGCACACCTTCATCACTGCGTTCACGCGACCCCATGAGGGACATGCGCCTCGCCCGAGGCCATGTCCCTCGCGTTTCTCCCCGCCCAGTGCCATCCGGCATCAGGCGGTTCCCCTGCGGATGCCATCGTCCGCAAGGGCTGGCTCCGTTCATTCATCGAAAGGAGCCTTCATGGCCAACAATTACTACGAAGCCACCGGCGTTCTCGTGCTCGACCGTGTGACGCCCGTCATCCAGGCGCTGTTCGGCGCCTTCGCGCTGGACGAGAGCCATCCCGGCAACGGGCAGGCCTACATCGCCCAGATCGCCGAGACCACCAATCCGCAATGGCCGGACGTGCTCGATGGCCTGGAAGACCTGGCCACGCAACTCGGCATTCCGATGCCGGACGACGAAGGGCTTTCGATCCCGCCGCTGCTCGAACTGCTCGCCGTGCACTTCGGTGCCGATGAGGACGAAGAGCTGGGGAACTTGATCGAGCGTCATTCGTTCGAGGACACCGCCGATCTCGACGCATTGTTTCTGATCGCCACCCGATTCGATGACGGCCACCACCTGACCGCCATCCAGTTCGAGGGATGCTGGTATTGCAGCAAGCCGCGGCTGTTCGAGTTCGGCGGCAACGGCTGCTACCTGAGCCGCGAGGTCCGCGTCATCAGTTCCTCCTCGCAGGCCCTCCAGCTCGGCGACCAACTGCGCAAGGCCATTGTGGCCGCCGACATCGAAGAGGCCTCGGCCCTGATTGCGCTGGAGACCATCAATCTGCTGGCGGGCGTCAGCGACGAGCCATTCCGCATGAATTTGCGCCGACGCGTCGCCGAGCGATTGGCCCAAACGCCAACGATCAGCGTCACCTGACGCTGTTTCCTTTCTTTCCACCCACCGGGGTCAATTCCCGGTGGCGGGGATTGGCTCCATCATTATTCTGTTGGAGAAATCCCATGTCCCAGAATCCCAATCCCTTTCTACGCGGCTACTGGAATCTGAAAATCGTCCGCACGCTGTCCATCAGCCACGAGGACGGAAGCCCGCATGTCTGGCGAAACATCCACCAGAGCCAAGAACACCTCTCCGATGAGGAGCTGGTTTCAGCATCCTGCATCGTCACCAGCGATTTCGCCGTAGTCAGCAATGGCCCAGACTCCGTGAGTGCCGAGGTGCTGGCCGAACGCGATGCCGGTGAAGGCGCCTACGGCGTGGTGGGTGCCGTGGTGTACGCGATCCACGGCGACGACTTCGACGGCCTCCCCGTCCACATTGGCGACACTTATTCGGCCGAGGCCGCACGGGAAGTCGTGCAGCGGTTGAGCTTCGAGACCGGCTACTACAGCCGGTGCTGGGAAATCAGCAGCGCGCACATCAGCCACGAAACCGGCCAGTACCTGGCCAACCTGGCTGACCTCGCGACGCCGGAGGCCTTTTTGTTCGTTGCGTTCCGGCTTCCCTACAGCCCGGCGATCGGCGTCAAGCTAATCTCCACGCCCTGGACGGACCAACACCTGCAGGACGTCGAGGGGATCACTGCCGAGCAGCTTCGGCAGGAGCACCGCAGCAAGGGCATGCCGGACGACCTGGCACAGATCCTTGCACTGGCCGGCCAGGCCGATGTGCGCATCCTCATTCTCGATGCCGACGCACCCGTGTTGCCGGGCCTGCCGTTGGCCGGCGAATAACTGCCAGACACATCCCCAGCCTACCTTTTCCTCACCGCATGCCGGCCCGTCTCCCGCCAGGGAGCCGGGCCGGTTCACTTTCATAGGAGCGATCCCATGTTCCCCGATCTCATCTCGCCCGTATCGGACTTCGAGCACCAGCTTGGAGCCTGCTTCAATGCCATGAGCCAGGACGATGCCATCGGCCAGATCCTGGTAGTCGAGCGCATGAGCGGCATGCTGCACATGCGCCATATCGCCAGCGCCGACCTGATGGACACCGACGTGGACGACTACGAAATGGTCATCTTCGACGGTGGCAACACAAGCGGGGACACGTGGAAGCACGTGTTCTTTCCGCGTCAGCGCGAGCACTACTTCGTGTACCAAGCCTGACCCCTCCGGCCCCTTTCGAGGGGCTTTTTCTTGTACGCAGCACAGGAATGCGGGCATGTTGCGGTGCCGTTTCCTGCGGGCAGGCCGACCACCCCGGGGCCATGCTTACCCCATGTCCGTCGGCGCTGCCGACACATGCCCAGGCAGTCGAGACCTTCGAGGCTGCAAGCACGGGAAACCGTGCTGGTCGTTTCTTCCTACGGACCTACCGCGTCCATCCACGCCACCCACAAGGGACCTCTCCCTTGCGGGCGGGGAATCCCTTGTTATTTCTCAAGGAGTTTCCCCATGGACCGTTCCCTCATCAAATCCATGATGCCTTCGCTGGTCGCAGGCCATGTGCCCCGTAACGTGCGATCGTTCAAGTACCGCGTGTTCGATGATCAGCCGCTGTCCTCAACGCTGGGCTTTGCCATCGACCCCCAACCCTTCGACGGCAAGGTGGTCGCTGCGACCGACGATGCCATCGTCGTCAAGCTCAAGCCTTCCGAGTTCGCGGTGCTCGATCCCAGCCTGGTGACCACGGTTCCTGCCGAAGGCGCCAAGGTGCATGTCCAACCCTATGCCCGTCGTCGCTTCGACGGACTGCGCGCGGACACGCCGGAGGTCATCACCGAGAAGACTTCGGACGGCACGCCGTACACCATCACGAGGCACATCCTCGGCTCGGCGCCGGCCAAGCTGCCCATTCCCACGCCGCAGTGCATGGAGTTGGGCCAGCTCATCGAGCAGTTGGAAGAGATGCCGGCCCCCGATCGCTTCCGGCGCATCACCCACATGCTGGTGGATGCCGGTGCCCGCGACTTCACCTGGGTCGATCCCACGCCCTCCAAGATCATCGAGACCCCGCCGGCGATCAGCTTCACGGTCTCGACCGCGAAGTTCGAGGGCCGGGTGACGATCCTCTACGACCGCGGCGGAGACACCTACGTGGTGGAACTGCACCGTCAGAACGGTGAATCGGTCGAACTGGTCGATCGGCACGACGAGGTGTATTTCGACATGCTCGGCGAAGTGCTGGAGCGGCTCATCGACGACGGGCGCTGGCGCCAGATCGACGTGAGCATCCTCGACGCGAAGGCGGCCCGTAAGCGCCAAGCCGTCCCGGCATGACGCCCCTCGGCTGACCCGAGGCACCCGCCACGGCGTTCCAGCCATTCCGGCCGCGTGACCTACAGGCCCTTCATCCCATCGGGTGGAGGGCCTTTCTCTTTTTTTAACACAGGAGATTTCATCCATGTCACTGCGATTCAAAGGCGCCGACCTGCGCCCCGTGCTGACCGAAGCCATCGCCAATCAGTGCCGCATCGTCCTGGTCAAGGACCAGGGCGTGTACTTCCTCGCCGAGCGTGGGGAGCGTCGCCCGGATGGACGCCAGCAACTGCTCGCCTACGCCGTCGGCTGCAACCCGGACACCGACCCGTTCGATGACTGGTGGCACCTCGCCGGCCGCGAGCTGGGTGGCGACGATTTTGCGGAGTATTTCGACCCGAAGGACGGCCTGTTCACGCGCCTCCTGCACTCGGCGGACGATCTCGTGCTGTCCGCCACCGCCACGCACCTGTCCTTGGCCGTGGTGCCTCCCGCCTGAAGCGGCAACCGCCGCGCAGCCCTCGCAGCCCCCGCACCGGGGGCTTTCTTTTGTTCGCACCGCGGCCATCGCCGCGCATGCGCGTTCGTCTCCAGCCGCCAAGGCACGCCCCGCGGGCCACAGCGCCGGCATGCCACCGGAGACGACCGCATGAACACATCATCGACCTCGCCGAGGCTGCACCTGCTGCCGGTGTCGCTGCGCACGGCCAACGTCTTCGTGCTGGCACACCATCACCGTCCGGTCCAGGCTGCGAAGTTCGCCCTGGCCGTCACGCTGGTCGACAGCGACCTGATCCGCGGCGTGGCCATCGTCGGCCGGCCGGTCGCGCGGCACCTGGACGATGGCTGGACGCGGGAAGTCACACGGCTGTGCACCGACAGCACACCCAACGCCTGCAGCAAGCTATACGGCGCGGCCTGGCAGGCGGCAAAGTCGCTGGGCTACATCCGCCTGATCACCTACACCTTACCCGACGAAGGCGGCGCCAGCCCGCGCGCCGCCGGCTGGCGGCTGATTGGCGCGCGCGGCGGCGGCGCCTGGAGCCGTCCCAGCCGCCCCCTCGCCGATACCCCGAGCACCTGCGCCGCCCCAAATGCCTGTGGCAGGCGCCGGGCGGCGCGGACAAAGGGAAGCACCCGGATGCCGATTGATTGCTGCCGCGCGCGCGAGGCCCGGCCATGCTGACCCCATGCCTGCTGACGTTGTCAGCGACATGCCAGGCAACCATCGGTCTTCGAGGTTGCGGCGCAGTTCCCACTGCGTGACCGAGCCAGCTCGCACCGCATCCATCCGCGAGCGGCCACCAGCCTCTGGTGGCGGATGCTTTCGCCTTATCAACCCACCGCGGGGTTACGCACCTTCCCCGCATGCGTGGGCCGGTGTGTCTCCGCTTCATCCCAATGGAGATTCACCATGAACACCACGTCCAACGAGAAATCGTATTTCGACCTCCACACCTCGGGCATCGGCTACGTCCAGCGTGTCCGTGAAGTGCCCGTCCGGGGCGGCCGCCGTGCGCAGCCTTTCCTTGCTTGCACCATCGCCGCGCTGGTCGGCCCCGCCCGGGACCCCAGCTACCGCTACTTCGACGTCAAGGTCTCGGGTGCCGAGGCCAAGAAGCTCGTTCAGCGCTACATCGGCGTTGACGATCCCAAGCAGCGCCCGCTGGTGCGATTTCGCCTCGGTGACCTGTGGGGCGATGCGTACATCCGCGACAAGGGTGAGCAGAAGGGTCAGGCCGCCGCGTCCCTCAAGGCGCGACTGCTCAAGGCCGAACTGATCGACCGGGCCGAACTGGCTTCGATCGAGCAGCACGAGCTGATCACCCGCGGCATCGGCTATCTCAATCGTGTGAAGGACGTCACCCCAAAGGCTGGCGACTCGTTCCTCTCTTGCACCGTCGCAGCACTGGCCGGGCCTGTCGATGAACCGGAGTATCGGTACTTCGACACCATCGTCGCCACCCCGGAAGCCGAGCATCTGGTTCGCCGGTGCGTTCAGGCCATCGAGGGTGACCGCAAGGTGCTGATCGCCTTCCGTCTGAACGACATGAAGATCGATCCGTACATCCGCACCAAGGGCGAGCACGCCGGGGAACCGGCCGCAAGCCTGGAATCGACGCTGGTCCACATCGGTCTGATCAAGATCGACGGCACCCAGGTCTATCCGACGAGCCAGGCGCAACCCGAGGCGCCGCCGGCCGAAGACGCATCCGCGTCCGAAGCCGACGACGCCATCGACACGGCCACCGAGCCCGCCGAGCGCGAGCCCGAGGCGCAAGTCGAGGAGCAGGAGCCGGCATTGGCTGCTTCGTTCTGATACGGCATGGCCCCTCACGGGGCCTTGTCGCTTCTCTTCCCGCATCCGCCGCGTCCCCATGACGCGCGCTTGCGCATTTCATCCCCCGAGTTCCGCGTGGTCTCACCGCCGCGCGGTTACCGCATTTCTCAAAGGAGATCAGCCATGTCTCTGGCATCCCGTTTTGCTCCGCAATCCCCGATCCTGCGCTCCGATCGTCCACTCTCGGACGACCGCATTCGTGCCGTCGTTCCGTCGATCTTCGCCGACGCTCCGCATGGGAGCCGGTCCGATCGGTATGCCTACATACCGACCTCGACCGTGCTGACCAAGCTGCGCCAGGAGGGCTTCGAGCCCTTCATGGTGTGCCAGACACGCGTGCGCAACGAAGACCGGCGCGAGTACACGAAGCACCTCATCCGACTTCGCCATGCGAGCCAGATCAACGGCGACGAGGCGAACGAGATCATCCTGCTCAACAGCCACGACGGCACGAGCAGCTATCAGATGCTCGCCGGCATGTTCCGGTTCGTCTGCCACAACGGCCTGGTTTGCGGTGACACCACCGCCGACATCCGCGTTCCCCACAAGGGCGACGTGGCCAGCCAGGTGATCGAAGGTGCCTACGGAGTCCTCGAAGGCTTCGAGCGCGTGCAGAACGCGCGCGATGCGATGCGCACCATCACCCTCGATGAGGGCGAAGCGGAGGTCTTTGCAAACTCCGCGCTCGCACTCAAGTACGACGATCCAGCCAAGTCCACGCCTGTCACGGAGAGCCAACTGCTGGCACCCCGGCGATGGGACGACCGCAAGAACGACTTGTGGGCCGTCTTCAACCGCGTCCAGGAGAACCTCGTCAAAGGGGGCCTGAACGGACGCACGGCCAACGGCCGCAATCAGCGCACCCGTCCGGTGCAAGGCATCGACCAGAACCTGCGCCTGAACCGGGCGTTGTGGCTGCTGGCCGAAGGCATGCGCCAGCTCAAGGCGTGATGCCACGCGGACCTCGCCCACCTCGGGCGAGGCCATTTCCTCTCATCCACCGGGTGCCGTCGGCGGCCCGTCATTCATCATCAGGAGAACCATCATGGCAACCCCATCGGCTTCCGAGAAATCGGTTGCGCCCATCGTCGTCCCCGGCCAGCTCACGCTGCGTACCATCCGCGGCAAGAACGGCCCGTTCACGGTTGGCCGCCTCGCCACGCACCTCGGTACTTTCGAGGTCAAAGACCCGGAGCTGGAGCAGTACCCCGAAGGCAAGTACGACGGGGAATTCATCATCAGGTACATCTTCCCGAAGTCCTATCCGGTCGGCGGCGGCATGCGGTTCGAGATCCGTGCCAGCCTCGACGGCATGACGCTCAACGGCATCGACAAACTCAGCCGCGACGAAGCCCGCAGCTTCGCCACCCAGGACGTCGATCCGCTCGATGAAGAGCAAGGGGCGCAGCCTGCGACAACGCCGGCCAAGCCGACCAAAGCGTCCAGGCCCGCCAAGCCCGCACCCGTGCAGGCGTCCGCGGACCCGATGGTCGATACCACGCCCTTTGGCGTGGATGCGCCGCCACCTGCTGAGGCTGCTGCCCCCGGCAGCACCCAAGACGGTGACCCCGCGCTCTTCGGCCTGCTGTGGCCGCTGGGCGAGTCCGTGAAACTGGATTCGACCATCGACCGCCGCGCTTTGCGTGCACAGATCGCCCGCCTGGGCGAGCTGGGCTACGCGCTGGACTTCAAGACGCAGGAGTGGAGCCGCCAGGCCGAACTGCAACCTGCGTGATCGTAGACGCCGCATGCGCGGTGTTCTTCATCCACCCGCCGGGGTTCCTTCCCCATGCGGGGGAGGCCCTGGCCATCTTCTGGAGGTCTTCATCATGTCCACCATCGCTTGCGATATCCCCCGCTCCGCGCTGGATGAACCCGCGTGGCGGGCTCTCTGCGAGACGGCAGCCGCACAAGCCACCAAGGGTTGCGGACTGTCTCACGACTACTACGTCGAACGCTTCAGTTCGGCGATCGACGCGCAATTCGGTCGATTGCCGGAAGAACAGCGCGCACAGGCGCTGAAGATCGCACAGGAATGGGACTACGCAACACCGGCCGAACGGCAGGAAACCCAGGACTGGAATGCGGAGCATGGCTATTGCTCGCATGGGATCGAGTTCGGCTGCTGTCCGGCCGGTTGTGATCGCGACGATGACGACTGGGACTAAGGGTAAGGCATAGGTTTTCCTTCGCTGCACCTGCGGCATTCCATCACCCACTGGGGGTTCTTCCCCACGGGGAGGCCTCCAGCTCAACTTTTCGAGGAGGCCTCTCATGGGCTGGTATTTCTCTCCCCAATCGCGGTCTGAACTGATCGCGGAACTGATCGCACCACAGCAGACCGAGCGCGTCAGCGCGAAGGTTATCGCTCACGCATTGCGCGGCAACGTGCTGTGGTCAGTGGTCGAACTGACCGCCAAGGTCGAAGGTGTGCATCGTGATCTCGCGCCGGGCCAGTCCTTGCGCTACATCCGCTGCGATCTGCTGGAACGCAGCGGCAACCAGTGGGGCTACAAGCCGTTGGAAGAGTCCATGCACCCGTACTACTACTCGTGCCCGCTGTCCTATCTGGACCTCGCACCGGAGCAGTCCGCCGACTGGCGTGCAGGCGTTCGCGCCTACCACGCACGGCGGCGCACACCCACGGCTGTCACGGCTCCCGCCGCGACGCTGATGGCCTGAGCCAGGAGGAACCAACATGGACCCGATCCTGGCTGCGCTCTCACCCTCGCTGCTGGCACTCGTTGAAGGAAGTTTGTCCAACGACGAAGTGTCCTCCGACGAGGAGATGCTGGAGTACTTCATCAGCAACGGCCTCACCGAGGAACAGGCACGGCAGGCACTGACCTACCGCGATCAGTACCTCAACAACATCTACCTGGACGGCTTCACGCCGATCACGGCGGTGGACGAGGCGCTTCACTTCAACCCGCACACCCGGCAATTCGAGCCGGACTGAGCGTTTTTCTTCCACCCCCTGGGGCAGTACTTGCCCCAGCGGGCGGTGCTGTTCCCGTTAATCCGAGGACACCACCATGCTCGCAAACACTTCTTCCACCACGCTGTACCGCATCGACGAATGCCCGGACGTGATGGCCGACGCTTGCGTCGGCGATGACCAGGGCAACCTGATCTTCCTGTCCATCTGGGCGCGCGACACCGCCGTCCAGCAGTTCCTGGCTCGCCTGACCCTCGGGCGCGACGAGCAGGGACTGGACCAGTTCCACATCATCACCGACCAGGGCGGCAGCGTCCCGGTGTTCATCGGCAACGTCGATCGCCTGGAAAAGCGCGTCACGCGCGCCTATCGGCGAACGCTGTTCGGTTCGCTGTCCAACGTGTGGCTGTTCGACCGCCGCTGCGTCAAGCCCGACAAGGCCAACGCCAGCGCACTGGCACTGCTGCCGCGCGACAGCGCCCACCGGCTCGACCGCCTGTGGATGCTGGTGCGGGACACCTGCCCATTGCCGCTGCTCGACCACTGGCGCGAGACCGTGCTGGAACTGCTGCAAAGCCGCGAGATGCTGGCCCGCCTTCCGTTCGCCCTCGGGCCGCTGGAAGGCCATCGGCTAGCCATCGACGTGCCGGCGCTGACCTTGGCGCTGGGTTCGCTGATCCGCAGTGATGTGCTCACCGCCTATCCATACCCGGCCAAGATCTGGACGCCGGAAGTGGTAGCGGCCTGACCCACCCACGGAGGCACGCCTTGGCGTGCTTCCGTGTTTCCTCCCCGCCAACCAGGAGACTTCCATGGCCCTCATGTTCCCGCGGCTCGCCCGCAATTTCGCTAAGAACGGTTACTACCCGACTGACGAACCCACGCTCGAAAGAGCCCTCAACGCACTGATGCCCAGCGACGGGCCCATGTGCATCCTCGATCCCTGCGCCGGCGAAGGCGTGGCGATCGCCGAAGCCGCCCATGCCCTCGGGCGCGAGCAGGCCAAGGCGTTCGCGGTCGAGTTCGACGCGGAGCGGGCACGCCATGCCCGCGGCCTGGTCGATCACTGCCTGCACGCGGACCTGATGGACACGATGGTCTCCAAGCAGTCGTTCGGGCTGCTCTGGCTCAACCCGCCGTATGGCGACTTGTCCAAGGACGTCAACGGCAACATCAGCTATCAGGGCCAGGGCCGTGCCCGCCTCGAAAAGCTGTTCTATCAGCGTTCGCTGTCGCTGTTGCAGTACGGCGGCGTGCTGGTCTTCATCGTCCCCGCCTACGTGCTCGATGCGGAGCTGGTCGGCTGGCTGACACGCCACTACACGGACCTGCGCATCTACCGAGCGGTGGAGACGCAGTTCAAGCAGGTGGTGATCTTCGGCCGAAGGGTGCGACAGCGTGAACAGGCTCCCGATGGCGTCAAGGCCGTGCGCAATCTGCTGCTGCAGGTTGGGCTTGGCGAAGTCGAAGCCGAGGAGCTGCCGAGCGATTGGCCGTTCCTGCCGTACATCGTCCCCGTCAGTCCGGCCGAGCCGGAGCATTTCTTCCGCGTGACGATGGAGCCGGAGCAGTTCGCCGATGAAGTCGGCCGGCTGCAAGGCCTCTGGCCGTCGCTGGACACGCACCTGGGGGCCGCGCAGCAGTCGCTGCGTCCGCCGGCGCGTGCCTTGTCCCACTGGCATCTCGCCCTGGCTCTGGCCGCGGGTGCGATCTCGGGGGTTGTGCGCTCCAAGACCGGGCGCGTGCTCGTCGTCAAAGGTGACACCCACAAGGACAAGACGCTCCAGCGGGAATTCACCGAACGCGAAGACGGCTCGATCGCCGAGACCCGCATCCTCACCGACAAGTTTGTTCCCGTCATCCGCGCATGGGACATGACGCCTGGCTCCCCGACACGGGGCGAGGTGCTGACCATCCGCTAATCCCCCGGACGCCTGACGTCCCGCTGCACTTCATCGAAGGAGAAACACCATGTTCCCCAATCCGTTCAAGCGGCCCGCGCCGCACAAGCAACCCTTGTTCGCACCGGCCTCGTTGCAGTTGAGCGAGAAGGTGCATTGGCTGGCCCGCCGAGGTCTCATCGATCCCTTGTCCTATGTGCAGCGCCACGTGCGCGGCGACTGGGGCGAGATCGACGAGGCCACCCGCCAGGCCAACGATGTCGCACTCGATCAGGACAACCTGATGATCTCCCAGTACCGGATCACGCCGGAACTGGTGTTGATCGTGAAGACCAGCGAAGACCACCAGACCACGGTGGTCCAGCTTCCCGAAGAGCGCGACCTGATCTGAAGGCACCGCCTCGTCATCCCATCCACCTGACGGAGCCACTTCACTCCGCCAGGGGTGTCGTGGCTCAATAACCTTTCAAGGAGGAGCCCATGGCATCACATCGCATCGAAACCTACTGCCAGAGGCTGGCGTTCCCCATCGGGGCGCTTATCTTCAGCAGAGCCGTTGACCACCTGGTCCGCGCAGGTCGGCTCGACCCGATCCCGTACTTCAGGCGCCACACCCGTGGCGACTGGGGAGACGTCAACGTCCAGCAATGGCAGGCCAACAGCACCGCGCTTCAATCAGGTGCTTCGCTGGAGTCGCACTACGTGATCCACCCAGGGCTGGCCATTCGCATCGTTACCGACGCGCAGCGCAGCGCCACCGTCATCGTGTTGCCGTCCGAGGACTGAGCACGGTTCACCCGCAGGCCACCCAGGCCCGCACCTTCAACCTTCGGCCACGCGCCGATTCTCTTCCCACTCCGGGGCATGCCATTGCCCCGTTGGGGGTGGTGCATGCCCCATTTTCTTTGGAGCATCACCATGTCCCTCGATCTCGAAACCACTACCGCTGAAGCCACGCCCGTGCAGGGCGAACTGCTCGACGCGGAATCCAACCCTCTGACCCTGAGCCTTCAGGATTTCGTCGGCGAGTTCGGCGACGAACTGCTCGACGCCCTCAACAGCGCCAATCCGCCGGTCTATACCGGCCAACCGCAGGCGCACCGGCAAGTCATCGTCGCCAGCCTCAAGCGCAAGCTGTTCCCGGCCCAGGCCGAAGTCGTCCACGCTGCTGCCGAACTGCTGATCGACCGTGGCGAACGCGCCGCGATCGTCAACGGCGAGATGGGCTGCGGCAAGACGACCGTCGGCATCGCCACGGCCGCCGTCCTCAACGCCGAAGGCTACCGCCGCACCCTGGTGCTTTCGCCACCGCACCTTGTTTACAAGTGGCGGCGCGAGATCCAGGAGACGGTAGCGGGCGCCAAAGTGTGGGTGCTCAACGGGCCGGATACGCTCGTCAAGCTCATCAAGCTGCGTGAGCAGTTGGGTGTGCAGCCCACGGGTCAGGAGTTCTTCGTCCTGGGCCGCGTGAGGATGCGGATGGGCTTCCACTGGAAGCCCGTCTTCACCACGCGGCGCACCCGCCACGGCGACGTGGCAGCGTGCCCGGACTGCGGCACGGTCATCACCGACCTCGACGGCGAGCCGGTCAACCCGGTCGCGCTCGAAGCCGAGGAGTACCGCAGGAAGTGTGGCCATTGCGCTGCGCCCCTGTGGACGCTGATCCGCCCGAGAAGCCTGTCCGGCAGCGACCAATCCTCGGCCGTCCTCAAAGCCTTGAAGCGCATCCCGACCATCGGGGAAATCACCGCGCAGAAGCTCATGAAGCGCTTCGGTGATGGTTTCCTTGCCTCGATGTTGGGGGACAACGTGCATGAGTTCATCAACCTCATGGACGGCAACGGCGAGCTGGTGTTTTCCGACCGTCAGGCCACGCGCATGGAACGTGCGATGGCCAGCATGGAGTTTGGCTTCGGTGAGGGCGGCTACCAACCGTCCGAGTTTATCAAGAGATACCTTCCGCAAGGCACGTTCGACCTGCTCGTCGCCGACGAGGCCCATGAGTACAAGAACGGTGGCAGTGCCCAAGGCCAGGCCATGGGCGTGCTGGCGGCGAAGGCTCGCAAGACCTTGCTGCTGACCGGCACGCTGATGGGCGGCTATGGTGATGATCTCTTTCACCTGCTGTTCCGAGCCCTTCCGGGGCGGATGATCGAAGACGGCTACCGCCCGACCACGAGCGGCAGCATGACCTCGGCCGCGATGGCGTTCATGCGCGATCACGGTGTCCTGAAGGACATTTATTCCGAGAGCACCGGGACGGCGCACAAGACCGCGAAAGGCACGAAAGTCAGTGTCAGAACGGTCAAGGCCCCGGGCTTCGGCCCGAAGGGTGTGCTGCGCTGCATCCTGCCGTTCACGATCTTCCTCAAGCTCAGAGACATCGGCGGCAATGTCCTGCCGCCGTATGACGAAGAGTTTCGTGAAGTCGCGATGGACACGGCGCAAGCCGCGGCCTACCGCGATCTGGCAGGTCGGCTGACCGCGGAGCTGAAACAGGCTCTGGCGCGACGCGATACTACCTTGCTCGGTGTAGTCCTCAATGTGCTGCTGGCCTGGCCGGATTGCTGCTTCCGGTCGGAGACCGTTGTGCATCCGCGTACGCGCAACACCCTGGCGTTTGTCCCGGCTCAGTTCAACGAGTTCGAGATCAGCCCCAAGGAGCGTGAGCTGATCGACATCTGCAGGGAAGAGAAAGCACAGGGCCGCAAGGTTCTGGCCTACACCGTCTATACCGGCACGCGCGACACGACTAGCCGGTTGAAGGTATTGCTGGAGCAGGAAGGCTTCAAAGTGGCGGTACTGCGCGCAAGCGTGGATGCCAGCCGCCGCGAGGACTGGATCGCCGAGCAGTTGGACCGTGGCATCGACGTGCTCATCACCAATCCGGAGCTTGTCAAGACGGGATTGGACCTGTTGGAGTTTCCGACGATCGTGTTCATGCAGTCGGGCTACAACGTGTATTCGCTCCAGCAGGCGGCACGCCGCTCTTGGCGTATCGGGCAGAAGCTGTCCGTGCGCGTGATGTACCTGGGCTACGCCGGCTCCTCGCAGATGACCTGCCTGGAGCTGATGGCCAAGAAGATCATGGTCTCGCAGTCCACTTCGGGCGATGTACCCGAATCGGGGCTCGATGTCCTGAACCAGGATGGTGATTCCGTGGAGGTCGCATTGGCCCGGCAATTGGTAACTGCGTGATCTGCTGTCTGCCGGCATCCTTTCGGGGGTGCCGGCATTTTTCTAGGAAATTGCTGCTCGGAGGATTCGATCACCGCCCCGCTCCCAGCGCGGGGAAGGCTAAACTGATTAGACAATACCGAGATTCAAGGAGGCACTGTGGCTATGGTGATCGAAGCAGCATATGCAGATGGTACTGGTGCAGCCAACGCACTGCATATGTCTCAGGCGCAGTGGGAAGAGTTGCAACGGGCGTACTGCGTCGGTGATCTGCTGATGCCTTGCTGCAACGCTCCAGCGATTCCCAAGGTTAGTGCTAATGGGTACCCCTTCTTTGCGCATCTAGGAGGTGCGTGCAGTACTTCCGAAGAAAGCCAATGGCACCTGGCGGCCAAGATACTTGTGCGCAGCGTGCTTGAAGATCTTGGATGCCGTGCCTCGGTTGAAATGCCGGGTTCGGGTGATGCAGGTCGCTGGCAGGCTGATGTCTGGGGTGAGCGCAATGGGGTTAGGTTGGCTGTCGAGATCCAAAGATCGTATCAGTCGCTCCGTGACTACCGTAAACGCCAAGAGCGGTACCGCGAGGCGGGCGTCAAGTCTCTTTGGTTGCTGCGGCAGGAGCGATATAGCACACTCACCAAGAGCATGGGAAAGGAGCGTCTGCGCACCGAGTTTGGGGGCAAGTTCCCTTCGGCCGGCCACTTCGGCCCGTGCCTTTCTGACCTGCCGGTCGCGATGCTTGAGCTAGATCCGGCCCCAACGGTCAAGGGTGCCGGATTCTTCAACGCAACCCTTCCAAACATACTTGAAGCAGTGCTTAGTGAGCGCTTTCTTTGCATCAACGGTCTATGGTGTATCGATAACCTAGACTCGATGAATAACGCCGCCAGACTCTCGCGCGAGCGTTTTGCAGCCAATCGCTTGGCTGCAAAGATGTAGCTCGACTGTGGTGTTGCTCGACATGCGCCGACGCAGCACCGACACTCCAGATTCCCTGGTTCACACTCAAATGCCAGCGGCACGCATTCGCGCCTCCAGCTCATCAAGGAATGGCGAGCGCCCAAAGCGCATAGGGCCATAGCGGCCATCAACGAAGCCCGAATACAGCATGTGGACCTCGTCGCGAGCACGTGTGAGTCCCACATAGAAGAGCCGGCGACTTTCGCGCAACTTCTCTGGAGTTTCATTGCGCCACGGCAGATTTCCGAGGTCGAGTCCAACCATGATGACGACGTCGTACTCACAGCCCTTTGCGGAATGCAGTGTCAGCAGATTCAGGTGATCGGGCGAACCGTCCCGACCGCCCAAACTAGTGATGTCTAGCGAAGCCAGTGCACCGCCTTCGGCGAGCGCTGCCGTCATGCGATCCAGTTGCTCTTTCTGATCAGCGAGCGCCAATTCAGCCGCCAGCAGATGATCCACTACACCGTTGCGCAACGAAGCAACAAATTCTCGCGCAGGTTGCTGGTCAGCGCGCAGCTCCCATAGCAAGGCGGTTAGCTCTTGCTCTTCGCGCTTGGCCTGTGAATCGTCCAAGCTCGCCCGATGAAATGCGCGATAGCGGTCGAGTAGTCCACGCAATTGTGGGCGTCCAACACGCCAGCCACCCGCGCACCACGCCGCACAATCTTCTACCCAACTTGTTAGGGCAACCTTGCGGTAAGGTGCTGCGGTATCCACACGGATGTAATCGAGACCGCCGGTTGCCACAGCTTTAGCCACGATATCGCCTGCGCGATAGTCTTTGTATAGGATCGCGATATCGCCCAGTGTTCGTCCCGGCTTGGAGGCTAAGGCCGCCGGAATGATCTGCGCGACGGCGTGCGCAGCCTGGTCCGCCGTACCACCCGGGCGCAGGACAAATTCGATGGTCGTTTGTCGCGCAGGATCGCTCGCTTGATAGCCTCGGGCTTCTCCAAGCGCCATCTCTGACGCAGTCACGATCCCTGCACCAGAACGGTAATTTAATTGAAGCTGGACAGGCTCAATGTCTCTGCGAGCCGCCAATTCCATGAGCAACGCGCCATCAGCCCCCGTAAATCCATATATCGACTGATCCGCATCCCCGACAGCGAAAAGTCGGACACCCCCGTCGAAGGCAAGGCGTTTGACGATGCGATGCAGTGCTACACCTAAATCCTGGTACTCATCCACCGCGAGCACGGGGAATTTTGCCTGAACCAGAGGTAGTACCCAGTCGTGCTCGGCGCTCAAACGTTGGCCGAAGACAACCATGTCATCGTAGTCAATCAGCCCCTCGTCGCGCAGAGCGGCCTCGTAGGTCTCGGCCCAGGCAGCGAGTTCCTCCTCGCTACGCCAAGCGACGCTATTTCGATTGAGCACGGAACGGCGATGCCGTCCGAGGTCAATAACTTTGTACGGATGGTTCTGGCCGAAAAGCGCATCTCCAGTTTGCTTCAACAACCGATCACTGACTCGTTGAGTGGCCACCGAAAGTGGGAAAGATATGGGCAGGCCGGCCAGGCGTCCATACGGCATCAAGAGATGACGCAGACAGAACCCATGGACCGTACCAATGAAAAGATTAGGTGCCTGCTGAAGTCCCAAGCTTTCAATTCGGCGAGCGAGTTCGCGAGCGCACTCCTGGCTATAAGTGATGCACGCAACGCCACGAGGGGCCTCGACGTCTTCGGCTAGGATGCGGGCGAGCTTTAGGACGAGTGTCTTGGTCTTACCGCTCCCGGGACCGGCGAGTACCACACAATGTCCTTGAGAGTTGTAGGCTGCCAACTGACCCGGATTCCCAGCCAGTTCGGCAGCCTGAGCCAAGTAGGCTGTGCTGACACTACGCGATGGCGTCACGGATATGCTCCAGAGCGGAACGAATGTAAGCCGGACAAACGTCCTGTGACACCGACGGTGCAAGTGCCTGCGCAAACCTCCCCTTTCCGATCCTCTCGATCAATCTGAGCAGCCAGTCTTCATCAACCTGATCAGGATCGTCCACCCACTGCTGCAAGGCATTCAGAGTTTCTCTCCTTAATCGCGGCAGTTCCTCCCGAATTACCTCCTGCATGTCCTGCGCCAGTCCACCTGCAAATAGTTCGGGCTCCAACGTGTTCTCGTTGACGAAGTATCCGTACTGCTCGGCAAGCTCGATCACTTCATCCGCATCCAAGTTTTCGTGATCGACACCGCCCTCAATCACGTCAAGGACATTGATAAGCCGCCTGCGAACCAATGGATGATTACCATTGGTTGGATCCCGGTCCGTCAGGATCACATGGGGAATGTTGAGTCCTTCAGGGCCCAGTAGCTTCACATACGGGGTGAAGTTAGTCCCCCCCACCGAGCACACAGTGATTCCAAGCATATCGAGGGGAATATCGAGTACCTCGGCAAACGCGGGAACGATGAAGCGCTCGGCGTCGCCTTCGACCAGAATCACCCCCCGAGAAAAGAAAATCTCGCCGCGAGTGACGTCAATGTAACGTTGAAGATCCTCTTCATCCCGCTGCGTGAAAGGTGCGTTTGCTGTCGAGACCGCGACAGTCTTGCCTTCCGCTGTGTCATGGCGCAGCAGAACAATAGATCTGATCGGCGCAACGCTTGCGATATGTGGCGAGTGGGTTGTGAGGATTGTCGTAAGCGGAGGCTGTTCCTCACCATCTTCCGCCCCCGTGCCAAGGAAGTAACGATAGATTAGACGCTGCACGTGCGGGTGCAGGTGCGCTTCGGGCTCCTCGACTACGAAGAAGGTGTGGTCGCGCTCTCCATCGGAAACGAGGCGGTCCAGTTCGAGACTCTTCAGCGCCAGGAAGATGGGCGTGTCCGAATTTTTGTGTAAACGGTTCGGACTTCAGTTGACGGAGATGCGGTCTCCGAACTGAATGGTAAAGCGGGTCAGCGCAGCCTTCCAATCCCGGATGGGCATGGTCCACTTCTGGCTGATGTTGCGCAGGGCCAGGTAGAACAGCTTGCTCAGCGCCTCATCGCTGGGGAATGAGCCCCGGTTCTTGGTCAGCTTCCTCAGGCCCATGTTCACCGACTCGATGGCGTTGGTGGTGTAGATGACCTTGCGGATTTCCGGCGGGTAGTCAAAGAACGGGATGAGTCGGCTCCAGTTCCTGCGCCAGGACTGGCCAATGGGCAGGTACTCGGCATCCCAGCGCTCCTCGAATTCCCCGAGCATCAGCTCGGCCTCCTCGGCGGTGGCGGCCGTGTAGATGCGGCGCAGGTCGGCAGCCACCTCTTTGCGGCGCTTCCATGAGACGTAGTTCAGGCTGTGGCGCACCATGTGAACGATGCATAGTTGCACCACCGCCTTGGGAAAGACGGCCTCAATGGCGTCAGGGAAGCCCTTGAGCCCATCGACGCAGGCGATGAAGATGTCCTGCACGCCCCGGTTGCGCAACTCGGTGACCACCTGCAGCCAGAACTTGGCGCCCTCGGTCTGGGCCAGCCACAGGCCCAGCACCTCCTTGTCGCCCGTCATGGTGATGCCGATGGCCAGGTACACCGCCTTGACCCGCACCGCGCCCTCGCGCACCTTCACATGGATGCAGTCCAGATAGACGATGGGATAAATCGGCTCCAGCGGTCGGGCCTGCCAGGCCTTGACCTCGTCGGCCACGGCATCTGTCACCGAGGAAATCAGGCTGGGTGAGACCTCGGTGCCGTACATCTCTTCGAGGTGGGCCTGTATCTCGCGCACCGTCATGCCACGGGCGTACAGCGAGATGATTTTGTCGTCGAAGCCGGCCCAGCGGGTCTGGTGCTTGGGGATGAGCTGAGGCTCGAAGCTGCCATGGCGGTCGCGTGGCACTTCGATGGGCAATTCGCCGAACTCGCCCTTGAGGGTCTTCTTGCTCTTGCCGTTGCGGGTGTTGCCAGCGGGGTTGGCCACCGCCTCGTTGCGTTCATGGCCCAGGTGCTCAGTCAGCTCAGCGTCCAGGGCTCGCTCGACCAGCAGCTTGGTAAGTTGCTTGAGCAGACCGTTCTCGCCGATGAGGTCTTCGGGCTTCTTGTAGTTGGCCAGCAGGCCAGACAGCAGTTCTTCGGGTACGTCGTGTTTCTTGGTGTTCATTGTGCTTACGGACAGGCCGGCTTACGCCGGCGGTGGATTGTCCGTTTACACAAAATTCTGCACACCCTC